>DASTFP010000105.1:0-4358 GCA_035719865.1 Terrimicrobiaceae bacterium
CTTTCCAGCCTTTCCAGAAGAAGTCAACTCCCCCAAACCAATGATGAAGAAAACACTTGTCTTTCTCACAACGCTTACACTTTTTACTGCGGTCACCGTTCGCGCGGCCGATAAGCTGGTCATCAACTCAAACCAGTCCAATCCGGCTGGGAAAGCGCTTTTCACTGAGCTCGTCGAAGAGTTTAAGAAGCAAAACCCCGACTTGGAGGTCGTGTTCAATACGACCGATCACGAAGGCTACAAGACGGCGATTCGAAATTGGCTAACGACGGAACCGCCGGACATTGTCTTTTGGTTTTCAGGCAATCGCATGAAGGCCTTCGTCGATCGCGGCTTGTTCGACGACGTCTCGGACCTCTGGACGAAAAACAAATGGGACGAGGAATTCAAGACGACACTTTCGGCGATGACCGTCGACGGAAAACAGTGGGGTATTCCGACAACGTACTCGTTCTGGGGTGTTTTCTATCGCAAGGACATTTTCGAGAAACTAGGCATAGCCGTCCCCAAGACATGGGAGGAGTTCATCGCGGCGGCCAACAAGCTCAAGGAAAATGGCATAATCCCTTTTACAATTGGCACGAAAGACGTTTGGACCCCGGCAGGTTGGTTTGACATTCTGAATATGCGCATCAACGGATACGATTTTCACATTCAGCTCATGGAAGGGAAGGTGTCCTACTCGGATGACAGGGTCAAAGCTGTCTTCGCAAAGTGGAAGGAATTGGTGGACGGCAAATTCTACCTGCCAAATAACACCACCTACACCTGGCAGGAGAGCCTGTCCTTTCTGCTGAACGGCAAGGCCGCGATGATTCTCATCGGCAGCTTTCTCGGACAAGCGGTCCCGCCGGATATGAAAGACAAAATAGGCTTTTTCCCGTTCCCGACAATCATGGCAGACGTTCCTGCCGGGGAAGATGCTCCGGTTGACAGCA
Source organism: Terrimicrobiaceae bacterium (assembly GCA_035719865.1). Taxonomy (GTDB): domain Bacteria; phylum Verrucomicrobiota; class Verrucomicrobiia; order Chthoniobacterales; family Terrimicrobiaceae; genus DASTFP01. The sequence continues at coordinate 939 of DASTFP010000105.1, forward strand.
TGCATATTCCGGCGAAAGCCAAGAATAAAGCGGGTGCGCGCAAGTTTTTGGAATTTATTGCCACTCCGGCAGTTCAAGAAAGGATGGCCGTTGGCCTCGCCTCCTTGCCGGCAAACGTGAACGCCAAGCCGCCTGAGGATCCTCTTTTCGTGGCAGGCATCGAACTTCTGAAGAATGCCAAGTCGGCGCAATACTACGATCGCGATACGGATCCCGAAATGGCGACCGAGGGAATGAAAGGCTTTCAGGAATTCATGGCTTTCCCGGATCGGATCGACCAGATTTTGAAACGGCTGGACAAGGTCGAACAGCGGATATTCAAGGACAAGAAGGCGGCGCAGTAAAGCGGGCGAAGGGTGCAGCCCAAATAGATAGCCTGCGGTTCGCAACGCTCTTTCCAATCTAAGATTACGTGAACTCGCAAAGCGTCACCAGCCAGGCGGGTGCTGCCCAACCGAAGAGGCGGCGCCACGTCGGCCGACATGACCTTGCGCCATGGCTCTTTCTCGCGCCGGCGGCTATCATCTTCGCGATTTATGTGGTGATTCCGATCTTTCAGTCTTTCTGGCTCAGTCTGTTTGAATGGGACGGGATTACTGTCGAGAAGCAATTCATCGGTCTGGACAACTACCGGCAGCTTTTTCAGGATGAGCAATTTTGGACGTCCCTTCGAAATAACGTTTACTGGCTGGTCCTCTTTTTGCTTGGGCCAGTTGGCGGAGTGGCGCTAGCGATTTTTCTCAACCAGCAGGTCCCCGGAATGCGGCTCGTAAAATCGCTGTTCTTTTTTCCGTTCGTCCTCTCATCGGTTGTCATCGGGCTGGTTTTCTCCTGGTTTTACGATCCGGAGCACGGTCTCCTAAACGTCGTGTTGGGATTCTTCGGCATCCCGGCCATCGCGCCGCTTTCGGATCCCAACACGGTCACGTTCGCGATCATTGCTGCGGGATTATGGCCGCAAGTTTCCTACTGCATGATCCTTTTCCTTGCGGGTCTCACCGCGGTTGATCCCGAACAGATCGAGGCCGGACGCCTGGATGGCGCTAAGGGATTTCGAATGTTCTGGCATATCATTATGCCGCAACTCAGACCCGCGACATTTATCGCAGTCGTAATCACCGTTGTCGGTGCGCTTCGATCGTTCGATTTGGTGCAGGTCATGACGGATGGCGGGCCGTACGGCAGTTCGTCGATCTTGGCTTACTTCATGTTCCAGCAATCGATCACCAATTTTCGCATGGGCTACGGAGCGGCGATTGCAGTGGTCCTGTTCCTTATCATGTCAGTTTTCATTGCCTTCTTTCTCTGGCGGATGATTAAAACCGAAGAACACTAATGTTTCCTGCCCCGATAGAGAGATCTTCGCCGCCCAAACGGTATCTTTACTATGCGGCAGTGGTCGTCGCGCTGGTGGCATGGCTTCTGCCGCTTCTGGCCGTTTTGTTGACCTCTATTCGATCCGCCGAGGACTTGAATATGGGAAACTATTGGGGCTGGCCCAAGGAGTGGAAATTTTCAAATTTCATCGAGATCTTCCAGGCGACGCCATTGGCGCGCTATCTATTCAACTCGGTGGTGATCACGCTTCCTGCTGTTTTCTGTGCGATTGCGCTGGCCACTCTCGGCGGGTATGCGTTGGCCAAATTCAAGTTCCGCGGAAATCTGCTCATGTTTTGCATTTTCGTCGGCGGCAACTTTGTGCCCTTCCAGATCCTGATGGTGCCGGTTCGGAACATGACCTTGCGCTTTGGGCTTCTCGATACTTTTTGGGCGCTCATCCTGTTCCACCTCGCGTTTCAAACCGGTTTCTGTACGCTGTTCATGCGAAACTTCATCTCCACGTTGCCAAACGCTTTGATCGAGTCGGCTCGCGTCGAGGGTGTCAACGAGTTCAAAATTTTCTGGCATATTATTCTGCCGCTTTTGCGTCCTGCGCTTGCAGCTTTGGCGGTACTGTTGTTCACGTTCGTTTGGAACGACTACTTCTGGGCTTTGGTCCTGGTGCAGAGCGATAGCGTGAAGCCTATAACCACGGGCATCGCGTCGCTGCGAGGTCAGTGGCTGGCAGCCTGGCAGCTGATCTCGGCTGGCTCCATCGTCGCAGCGCTTCCGCCCGTGGCCATGTTCTTCATTTTACAGCGTCAATTTATCGCGGGCCTAACGCTCGGTGCGGTCAAGTAGATTACCGCCTTCCGGCGATCGTTGCTTGTAGTGCCGTAGTGCGCCGGGTCATCACAGTCTAATTATGAAGAAGAGCTATTGCTACGACTCGTTTCTTTACGGGGTTGTCTATTACCCGGAGCAATGGCCGGAAGCCCGTTGGGATGGGGATCTTTCGCGCATCGTTGCGACCGGTATGAACGTGGTCCGGATGGGCGAAGGAGCATGGAGCGTGTGGGAACCCAGTGAAGGACGCTACGAGTTCGCGTTGTTTGATCGTGCGCTGGAGATTTGCGGAAGGCACGGCTTGAAGGCCATCATGGGAACACCGACGTATACCCCGCCGGCGTGGCTTACCGAAACATATCCCGAAACGCTTCGCACAAGCTTCGATGGGACGCGACTAAGGCACGGCTCTCGCCGCCACTACAACTATACCTCGGGGATTTACCGCGATAAGTCCCGGGCGATCACCGAGGCGCTGGCAAACCATTACCGGGATCATCCCTCCGTGATCGGTTGGCAGATCGACAATGAGTTGAACTGCCATTTGGACGTGAGTTTTGCGGAAAGCGACCACGAGGCCTTCCGCGTGTGGTGCCGGGAACGCTACGTCACGCTGGAGGCCTTGAACGATGCGTGGGGAACTGCTTTCTGGTCGCAGACCTACAACGCTTGGGAGCAAGTCTGGTTGCCGCGGCCTACGACGACCTACCAGAACCCCAGCCTCCTGCTGGATTTCTATCGATTCACATCGGACATGACGGTCGGGTTCGCTGCGATGCAATACGAAATCATCAAGCGAATTGCGCCGCACCAGTTTGTTACCCACAACGCCTTCCAGGACATGACAAACGTGGATCAGCAAAAATTCGTTCGGGAGGCCGTCGATTTCATCTCGTACGATTCGTACCCCGAATTCAGGGTATGCGATTCCACTCTGCCAAAGCACTTCCGCGACCGATTCGAGTCTCGCTTGCTTTCTCGGATGCGCGGATTGTCGTCGAAGTTCATGGTGTTGGAACAGCAGTCGGGTCCGAGCGGTCAGATCGGCGGGATCCTGAACCGCAACCCGGATTACCTTCACCCGACGCCCAGACCTGGACAGATGCGACTTTGGTGCTGGAACTCGATAGCGAACGGCGCCGACGGCATCGTGTTTTTTCGCTGGCGCTCGCTCCCTTACGGTTCTGAGGCTCACTGGAATGGGCTTCTTTACCACGACGAGCGGAACACATGGCGACTCGACGAAGCAAGAAG
>DASTFP010000106.1:0-15805 GCA_035719865.1 Terrimicrobiaceae bacterium
GATCACGCGCCCACCATCGAGCATCGGTTGGGCGACCTGAAATCGCGTATCCAAATCAGCCCGCGCCTCGATCGAGCGGGTGAATTCAGCGCGAACTCTCTGGCGATCCTCGGGATGAATCAGCGCCAGAAAGCCGTCGTAATCCCCCTTAAAGGTGCCGGGAGGCAACCCGAAAAGGGCATGCATTCGTTCATCCCACCAAATCACACCCGCTGGCATGTCCCAATCCCAGGTTCCAATTTCGGCGGAACTTAGTGCGAGGCTCAATCGCTCCTCATTATCGCGGCGCTCGCTGCTCATAGGCTTTTCTCCAGACAAAGATTTCGCCGCAATCGTAGACGAGCCTCAAGCGGAGGAAAAATTCTTTTTCGAGCCGCAGAAATACTCGGTTGGCGCTCGAATCGAGATCGCTTAAGGCGCGTGGGACCGTGCCTCTCACGAGCGGCAGTGATCTGGTCTAGGCCAGACGGGCTGCAAAGCCCGCTCGTCACCATTTACTGGCTTTCTTCCCTCCGTGAATCATCTTTGCGTAGATCCCGCAGCTCAGGCCCTATGCCATGTACCCATGGGCAAAGAAAAGAGAATTTTTTCGAAGAGATCGAAAAGCGGATGCCCGAGTTTAAGAAGGAGCCTGGCGAGTATAGAGACACCCTCTTCGAAGTATCGGAGTTCCTGGGGAAGGATGTAGCACACGACTTGAAGGAAACGCTGGGTGTGTTGGAAACGGCCATGCACGACGAGATTAAGAGCCGCTACAAGGGAGACGATCAACATCTTCCGGCAACCGGCAGCTTGGTCAAGGAACGATCCGGGACGAAGACAACCGACCGCCTTTCGACTTCGAGCCTCGGCCATTTGGAAATTCCCTTCGAGACCTGCTCATTCGTCGAGCGTGAAGCCGACCTTGATCGTCACTTGCCAATGCCCGATCTTGTTGTTCTCGACGTGGCCGCGGGTCTCCAGAACCTCGAACCAGCGAAGGTTTCTTAGGCTCTTCGAGGCCTTGGAAAGCGCGTTCTGAACGGCATCTTCGATTCCGACGGGGGACGAGCCGACAAGTTCGATCTTCTTGTAAATATGATTGCTCATGCCGGAAGACTAGGCTTTCCGTCAGGCGAAGACCAACCAGAAACTTTTCCGTGCCTCGCGTGGCTCGCGGCTGCGACTTTTAGTTGTCCAAGGAGGGGAAATAGATCGAAAGCCGCGATGCCTCGCGGCGCAGGTATGCTTGTTAAACAGGTGATGGTTACGTTTTTAGGTTCAGGATGATGAAGCGAGACTCGAGTTTGGAAAAAAACTCTAAAAATTTCCTTGCGGAACTGGCGGTCTGCGTTACCCTCCTATGTATTCCAATGAGGGTCGATAGGGGTATCGACAGGGGAGGGAAACAGCTGTCGCCGCGGTGTCCGAGTAGGTGCCGCGGCGACAATGTTTTTGGGGTGATAGGTTTTTTCAGACGGCAAGTTTCGCTATCACCAAATCGCTTGAATTCAGGATAGTTGCTCTTGGAGCACGGCTCTGACCCCTCGCGCGAAAGCACTTCCGGGAGGGCCGGGAGGGCTGACTAGTTTCGCGGCCTTTCGAGCGCTCTCGCGTCCATGATCCATGGCCACCGAAAATCCGGCCCAGCTCAAAACCTCGACATCATTGTTTCCATCGCCGAACGCGGCGACGTTTCTACCGTCAATCCCGAGGGCCTTCGCGACCGTCTGGGCGCCTAGCAACTTGTTAGTTTCGGGGGCCGCGATCTCCAAGATCTCGTCCGCGGTCCTGACGACATACATCTCCGATCCGAACCGCTGCTCCGCCTCGGGCTGAATCTCGTCGATCCTTCTCGGAGAGTGAGTCAATAACAGTTTCTGAAGCCCGGTTTGGGCGAGAAGAGCGAGATCACCGCGGCTGGGTTTCCAACCGGCGTTCCGAGCGTATCGTTGAATCCATTCGGAAGCTGCCTCCGCGAAGCTTCCGTCGGCGTGGTAGCCGATGATGGCGAGATCCTTCTCGGTGCCAAATCGGTAGACCTCGGCGAATTGATCGACGGTCAACACCAATTCATGGAGCATAGCGGACGTCTGAGCGTGACGCACGACAGCGCCATTCGAAGAGATGACCCAACCCTGCCTACCGATACGATCCTCATAGCTGAGAATGTTTTTGTGGTGGCGGCCCGAGGCGATGACAATCTCGAAGAAGTTTCTCCTCAGCGCATCGAGAGCTTCCAGATTCGCTTGGCTGATCTGCTTATCCGGAGATAACAAGGTATCGTCGAGGTCTACTATTGCCATTCTTTGCATATCATCAAATTCCGCTGCGGATGATGATTCTTCCAATGGTAATTTCTTATCTTGGTGATAACATCTGGTTATGGAAATGCGCGATCTCAGATCATTCGTGCTTCTTGCACAGCAGTTGCACTTCGGTCGCACGGCCCGGTTGCTGAATGTCAGCCAGCCGGCGCTTACGAAGCAAATTCGCCGGGTGGAGGAGGACCTTGGTTGTTCTTTATTCGAGCGAGGGAAACACGGCACCAAGCTGACGAGCGCGGGTGAACAGTTCCTTGAGGAAGCCAGGCCGATCGTTACGGGGTTCGATCGCCTTGTGGCAAGCGGACGCAGCCTGGCTCGGGGTGAAAGCGGACGCCTGAGAATGGGCTTCGGCTTCCATACTTTCGAGCTGGTTCCGCGCTTGATCGCCCGACTTCGTCGCTTGGTGCCCGCCGTCCAGATCAGCCTCCGCGACATGTCGACACTTGAGCAGACCGTGGGCCTGCGCTCGGGAAGGATTGACATCGGATTTGTGCGTTCTCCCGTTTCCAACGAATTCGAATCCAGGCCGGTGATCACTGATCGACTGGCACTCGTTACTTCGGACGATTTTCATGTTCCAAAGAACGCGACTCTCGCGGATTGTGTCGAGGAGCCTTTTGTTCTGATCTCCAATGAGCGCGCTCCGACATTTCGTCGCCACGCCATCGCGCTCTGCGCCAGGTTTGGCTTTCACCCCCGGATAATTCAGGATACCAGTGAGGTAACGACTTCCCTGGCGCTCGTGCGGGCGGGCCTGGGCGTGACCCTCATTCCCCAGTCCTTCGGTACCGCGCACATTTCCGGGGTGCATCTCCATGAACTGGGTGATCCTGCGGCTTCGTGGGCTGTCAGTGCCGCCTGGCGCAAGAACGACAGCAATCCTCTCTTGAAGCGCTTTCTAGCGCTGCTCGATCAGGAAGTAGCGGATCACTGATCGCATCCAGCGACGCAGCTTGCACCGAGCCGTTGATTTCCATATTCCCATGAAATGTCCGCTTCGTCAGTTGTTCATGGTTTAGCCCGGCTTGCAGGCGGAAAGCGTTTAGCCTGGAATCGTCGATGAGCGTTATCACCCTCATGCTTTATAGCGCCACTTGGCTGCTTGTCGCGCTGACGCCCGGTCCCGCCGTTATGTGTGTCGTCTCCCAGGCGGCGAGGTATGGGTGGCGAGCAGCTTGCCTGGGCGTTCTCGGGATCCAGCTAGGCAACATCGCGTTGTTCATTTGCATCGCGTGCGGGCTGGTCGCCTTGCTGGCGTCGGCGACGAATGCCCTGACGATCCTGCAGTTCGCCGGCGCGGGCTATCTCATATATTTTGGTTCCCGGATAATCAGCTCTTCGTTCCGCGCCCCGTCGAGAGATCAGCTCCAACCGGCCGGAGTGCCCTCATTTCGGCGCGGATTGGTCCTGCAAGCGCTTGTGATTCAAGTCACGAATCCGAAAGCGCTGTTGTTTGTCTCGGCGTTGCTGCCGCAGTTTCTCGGCGCCAACGAGCACATTCCGTTGCAGTTGGCCGCCCTTTTGATCTGCACCGTCTTGGTCGATGCCTTCGTCTTGGGTTCATACGCTTTCCTGGTCGGACGAGGCGTCCAATCGATTCGGTCTCGCCAGCTTTCAAGATGGATCGAGCGGGCGTTTGGCGTCGCCCTCGTGAGCTTTGGCATAAAGCTCCTTGTCTGGACAAGATAGGCTGTTCCATGGTCCATAGATTTTCGCCCGCGCGTTGGCTTGCGATCAATGCGGAAGCACTATTCGGTTATCTTCTGTAGGCGATCCGCCAAATCGTGTTGTTTCCATCCTCGCTGACAAGGAGCGAGCCGTCTTTCGCGACTGTGAGCCCGACTGGACGACCCCACACATTTCCCTCCGGCGTCACGAACCCAGTCAGGAAATCTTCGTATACTCCCTGTGGTTTTCCCTGGCTGAGGGGAATGCGCACCACCTTGTAACCGGTGCGTTTGGCTCTGTTCCACGAGCCATGGAAGGCGACGAAGGCGTCGCCCCGATACTCACCGGGAAATTGATCGCCTCCGTAGAAAAGCATGCTCAGCGGAGCCGAATGAGCCTGCAGCAGGACGTCTGGTGTGATGACCTGGTCGGCCAGCTCGGGGCGAGCGCCCAGGTGACGAGGATCCGGATGATTTCCTAGGTAAAACCATGGCCACCCATAAAAGCCGCGTTCCCGAACCCGCGTTACATAGTCAGGAACGAGATCATCGCCCAGTCCATCGCGTTCGTTTACCGAGGCCCAAAGTTCGCCGGTTTCGGGATGGATGGCAATTCCGACGGCGTTGCGAAGTCCCCATGCGTAGAGCTTGCGGTTCGATCCATCCGGATTGAATTCAAAGATACGAGCACGGTTTCGCTCTTCGGGCTCCTCGCGCTCGTCGTCGACGTTTGTTTTGGAGCCAACCGAAGCGTAGAGCTTTGCTCCGTTCCCGGAAAAGACAATGTCGCGCGTCCAATGCCCTCCGCCCGTCAATCTGCCTCCGGAGGGGAGCTCGGCAATGCGCTCCGGCTTGCTGCCCGCCTTAAGATCACCGTTGCGGTAGGGAAATCGCACGACGCCGTCGGTATTGGCGACATAGAGAAATTGCGGATCCGCTCCGGTGGGATAAAACGCAAGACCGAATGGCTGCGCCAAGCCGGTTGCGAATTTCTTATTGATGTCGGCACGCCCGTCTCCGTCGGAATCGCGCAACACACGGATCGTGCCCGAGGAGCTCTCGGTCACAAAGATGTCGCCGTTCGGGGCCGTGCGCAAATATCTAGGGTCATCAAGCCCGCTCGCGAAGAGATTCACATCGAAACCTTCTGGCACACGGGGCTTGGCGCCTTTCGGGGCGGCGACAATCTTAGGCGCGTTGAAAGCCGACGGCGTCGCATAGTCCGGTGGCAGATCAGAGAGCACGATTTGATGCCGCACACCGGGGGCGTCCGATTGCCAGTCGCCCGCCTGACCCTGACCTCTCAACGCCTGGTCCTGTGCAACGCAGCAAAACGCGGGCAACGTGCAACCGGCGGCGAGTATCAGCAGTCCGCTGAAACGCTCTGCCAACATGAGACCAAGGCGATCGCGAGGGGTTGTCGAATTCGTGACCTGAAACCGTTGCTCCACTTCCACTCGGTGATTCGCTCCGCCCTTCTTACTGCTTTGGATTGCCTACTCCGATAACCCCGACAGCGATTCTGTCGCCGGCGTTTCCCGAAGGCTGGCCTCCGTCATCGGGTTTCGCGTGGACCACCACTCCGCGCCCGATGATCGGACTCAAACGTCCGGCGAGTGAAATGTTATCCACGACGAGTTCCATTTCGGCATTGCCGCTGGCGTCCGACTCAAGATTTCCAAAGTCCCCGGCATGACGCGTTTTCTTTTCGGGCAGGGCGTGTTGATGGCCGAGCGGATTGTAGTGATCGCCGGCGCTCTTGCCGTCTTTCGATCTCAGGTCTCCGTATTGATGGATGTGGATCGCATGTTTGGAGTTCGGAGGCAGGCCCGTGAGTTTGGCGACGACTTTCACTTTGCCTTTTCCCGCGGACTTGAAGATCACAACTCCGGCCGCTTGATTGCCCTCAGTTGGCGAAAGAACCGCTACCAACTGGGTCGCATCCACAATGACGGGAGCGGAGGCCATCACGTCGTCGGTTGCTTCCTCCGCAGCGAATATTTGTGAAGCTGCCGCGAAAGCGATGGCGGCCATAAGGAGGTATCGTGGTGTGTTCATCGCCCATACGCTCGCAATCCTTGGCCGCGAAAGCAATCGGTATGGGTTCCGATCTGCTTTTAAGGGATTCTCCCGAGACCCGACAGCTTTCGCGGTTCGAGCCTAGCCCAGGCGTTGCGGGTCAAACGCGTCGCGCAGGGCATCTCCAAGAAAATTGAGCGCCAGGAGCGTTACAGCCATGGCGCACGCTGGGAAAACCACCAGCCACCAGCGGATGAAAATCGGGTTCAGAGACGCGGCTCCGTCGGCTAGCAGGGAACCCCAGCTTGCCTCGGGCGCCTGCACCCCCAATCCGAGGAAACTGAGAAAGGATTCGTCGATGATCACCGCAGGGATTGTCAACGTGAGATAAATCAAGATGATTCCCAGAAGGTTCGGCAGCACGTGCTTGACCAGGATTTTGCGATGAGACTGCCCGAGTGCGGTCGCCGCGGCAACGAATGAGCGGCTTTTCAGGGCGAGCGTCTGTCCGCGCACAATACGGGCCAGGGTCAGCCACTCGATGATGCCAAGCGAGACGATGAGAATGGCGATTCTCGAGGAGGACACGAGCCACTCCCAGCCCAGGCGCGAGGCAAGTTCCTGCAGTTGCGAATTGAACGCATTGATGCAGATCAGGATGAAAATCAACCGAGGAATGGAATACAGGATGTCCACGACACGCATCATCACGTCGTCGATTTTTCCCCCGGAGTAGCCGGCAATGAGTCCGTATGCCGTGCCGATGAACAGGCTCACGAGCGCCCCGCAGAAACCTACCAGCATGGAGACACGTCCGCCGGCCAGCACACGGTAGAGCAAATCGCGGCCGTTTAGGTCAGTGCCGAACGGGTGTTGCATCGAAGGGGGCGAGAAGGAGAGAGAACTGGGCTCCGCGTAGCTCGCCGGAAGAAAGAGCGGACCGAAGAGAACGGCCAGCATGATCAGCGCCAGAACCCCGGCCGACGCGACCGCCGGAGAGCTTTTCCAGAACCTCGCGGCAGACCTCCGGTCATGCATCGAGCCGGATCCTCCGGTCGAGCATCGTATACGCCAGATCGACCGCAAGATTGAAAAGCACCAGCATCGCGCAGTAGACGATCACGACTCCTCCCAAGAGAAAGCCATCGCGATTCAGGATGGAATTCACGAAGAAACCGCCCGCGCCCGGAATGTAAAAGACGGTCTCCACCACGATCGAACCGGTCAAAAGGTGGGCGGCGAGGGGACCGAGGAAGGAAACGACCGGAAGGATGGCGACGCGCAGCGCATGCCGGTAGAGCACGATGCGTTCGGCCAATCCCTTCGCCCGTGCCGTGCGGATGAAATCCTGCCCGAGCGTTTCCATCATGCTGCCGCGCAGCAGGCGTGCAATGTAGGCAACGTAGGGAGCCGCAAGGGTAATTGCGGGGAGCACGAGCGCGGCCGGGCTGCCCCATCCGCCGACCGGCAACCATTCCAGCCACAGACTGAAGACGAGAATCAGGACCGGCCCGGTAATGAATGCGGGCAACGAAACTGCCGCCAAGGCGACGAGCATGGCGAGCGTGTCTTTCCATGTCCCGTGTCCCGCGGCGGCGATGACTCCGAGGAGGACGCCACCGGCAACCGCCAGAGCGAACGCCACCGCGCCAAGAGTCATCGTAACGGGAAGGGTTTGCGCGAGAATTTCGGCCACACTGCGGTTTCGATACTTCGTGGAATCGCGCAGGTCACCGCGAAGAAGGTCTCCGAGGTAGCCGAGGTACTGCTGCCAAAGCGGACCGTCCAGTTTGTACTTGGCCAGGAGTTGTTTCTCGATGGCTGGAGGGATCTTCCGCTCCGAGTCAAACGGCCCGCCGGGCGATATTCGGATCAGAAAGAAGGTGATCGTGACCACGCAAAACAGCACGGCCACCAGACCCACCAGACGCCGAACGAGGAAAGCGATCACCCGCCTTCATGTAGGTTGTTGAAGCGCTCGTGCCAAGCGCCTGATTTGTCCACTGCAACGACGCGGCAGATCGCGTGCCTATGCCGCCGTCTTGAAATATGGAAGCGTGCCAGCGACGCGCCGAATCTCGCTGACGTTCTCGAGGAGTTCCGCGATCGCATCCCACTTTCCCTGCACCAAAGCTTCGCGCGCGTGGTCGGGCAACGTCGCCCTGAAATCCATGTCGGCAACCGTGAGCTTGCCCTCAAGAAGGTCGATCGTCAGGAGCGCGGCCGGGTCTTCCTCAACCAGGCCGGCCACCGCCTGAATGTCCTGGCGGGCCATGACGGCACACGGCATTCCAAGGGTGGTGCAGTTTCCAAAGAAGATCTCGGCAAAACTGTCCGCCACGATGGCCCGAAAGCCGAAGCGATACAGTGCTTGCGGCGCATGCTCCCGGGAGCTTCCGCAGCCAAAGTTCGATCCCGCAAGAAGGATCCTGGCCCCCAAAAATCGCGGATCGTTCAAAGGATGCACCTTTTCCGAACCGTTTGTGTCCCGGCGTTCGTCGTAAAACGCAAACTCGCCCAATCCGTCGAAAGTAACACATTTCATGAACCGGGCGGGAATAATGCGGTCGGTATCAACGTCATCCCCCGACACATATACCCCTCGACCAGTTACTTGCGTTATTTGTTCTAAAGCCATAGTAAAAACATTAAACGAGCGTGAATACCTCTCGCGCGTCGGCGATTTCGCCTGTGACAGCGGCCGCCGCGACCATCAGCGGGCTCATGAGGACTGTTCGCCCCGTCGGGCTGCCCTGCCGGCCCTTGAAATTACGATTACTCGAGCTGGCACAAAGTTGGTCGCCGATCAGTTTATCGGGGTTCATGCCGAGGCACATCGAACAGCCCGCGCCTCGCCATTCAAATCCGGCTTCGCGGAAGACCTCCGCTAACCCCATTTTTTCCGCGATCTGTGAAACCCCTTGTGAACCGGGCACAACGATAGCCTTAACTCCGGCTTTCACCTTGCGGCCCCTTAGGTGGCGCGCCACTTCCGTGAGGTCGCTCAGGCGGGCGTTTGTGCAACTCCCGAGAAAAGCGACATCAACCTTTGTGCCCTTGATGGGTTCTCCGGAAGTGAGATGCATGTGGGCGATTGCCTCCTCGGCGGTGGCACGGTCTTTCTCGGGCAGGTCTTCCGGCACGGGAACCGTTTCGTCGATAAAGATCGCCTGGCCGGGATTGATCCCCCAGGTGACCGTCGGCGCTATTTCGGACGCGCGATATGCGACAACGTCATCATAGCTCGCCCCGGAATCTGAGGCGAACGACCTCCAACGGGCGACGGACGTAGACCACTGATCGGCCGCGGGCGCGTAGGGCCTTCCCTTGAGATACTCGAATGTCGTGGTATCCGGATTCACGTAGCCGACCCGGGCACCGCCCTCGATCGACATGTTGCAAACCGTCATGCGCTCCTCCTGGGTAAAGGCGTCGAAGGTCGAGCCGCCGTATTCGTAGGCAAACCCGATTCCGCCGTTCACTCCAAGCTTGCGAATGATATGAAGAATGACGTCCTTGGCATAGACGCCGGGCGCCAGACGTCCCTCAACGTTGATGCGGCGAACTTTCGGTTTCCGGATGGCCAGAGTCTGCGTGGCGAGCACATCGCGAACCTGGCTTGTCCCAATGCCGAAAGCGATCGCGCCGAAAGCGCCATGAGTCGAGGTATGCGAGTCGCCGCAGGCTATGGTCGTGCCGGGCTGTGTGATACCCTGCTCCGGACCGACGATGTGGACGATGCCCTGGCGGCCGCTTGGAATATCAAAGAAAGTGATGCCGAATTCCTCGCAGTTCTTCCGCAAGGCCTTGATCATTTCGTCGGCCAGCGGGTCGGAGAAGGGTTCCTCACGCTCGTCGGTCGGGACGATGTGATCCACCGTGGCAAACGTTCGCTCGGGATAGAGAACCTTTAGTTCGAGATCGCGCAGCATGCCAAACGCCTGTGGGCTGGTGACCTCGTGAATAAGATGGGTGCCGATCAGCAGTTGCGTGGCCCCGTTTGGCAATTCGCGCACCCGGTGCGCCTCCCATACCTTGTCCAACAATGTCATACTCATACGCTTTCGTAGTCTTGCGCCTTGTTCCAGCGGGCTTCGAAGCATCGCTCCTGGCGCTGGCGGGCGCAAGTTCCTTGTAATTTCGCAATCCTTTCGTCAAGGTGAACAGTGATAGGGCGCTCCAAGACATGGCCATCGAACGTTCCGAAAACTGGTTCCTGAAAAAGCATGATAGCGGCGAGGTTTTCGGCCCTGTTCCCTTCGAAAAGATTCGCGAGTGGGCGGATTCGGCGCAGGTGAATCCCTTGGACATGTTATCTGCCGATCAGGTGATCTGGACGAAGGCGCCGATGATGCCTGATCTCGAGATGGATTGGCTCGTCGTGGTGGGCGGGAACCTCCTTTACGGTCCGACCACCGCCGAGGCGCTTCTCGAATTCGAAAGGCTCGGAGAGATCAACCCGGCGACCCCGCTAATCAATTGCAAGAAGGGGGAGAGCAGCACCCTTGGTGAAACGCCTTTTTTTCACATGTCCCTGGCAGATGAACTGCATGAGAGGCGAGGTTCTGATAACGCCCCGGTTCCGCCGGCCGGCGAAGGCGGGAACTTCCGTTTCAATCTCCAACAACGCATTCGCGAGCTTGAGCACGCGCTTCTGGAAAATAGGCGCAAGCTTATGGCTGCCGACGAAACCATCGTGCGTCTCGAAGAGAGGATTCGGGAACTGGAAGGCCGCATCCGCGAGTACAGCGGCTTCCTCCGGAGTTGAGCCGCGGCGTCAGTTCAAATTCTCGAGGGCCGGGAGACCGTAGTCTTGCATCAGTTGGCCCTCGCTTTTCTCAATCTCAGCCGCATCCAGGTAAATCAACGTGGGATCCTCCTCAAATTCGATCTTGTAGAAGCCATCCTTCGGAGCTGCTACGGCTTTGGCGAGATCATTCAGACCCTTGATCGGCGTGCCATTGATCTTGCTGACCACGAGGTGTTCCAAATTCTCGTAGCCGAGGGTATTTGGTGTCGGAAGCACCTGGCTCAGGAAAACGATTTTGCCGCGGTCGGATGAAAGCTCGTTCTGAAACGCATCGAGGTAGACAAGCCGCTGCGGCGCGTCCTTCATCCAGTTTCCGCCCCACTCCTGCAGGTAGGGACGTGAAAGTTCCTGAAAGACCAGACCGCCGAGGATGAGGTAGCGCGGCTGGTGGTCGAATTCATAGGGGTCACTTACGCTTTTATCGCTGTCGACGGCGGCAACTTTCACCGGCACCGTTTCGTGTTTGCCGTCGCGCAAAATCTTGAAATTTACGATGTCGCCGACGTGCGCCAGCGTGTTGGTAAGATGGCTGAAGGGAATCTTGCCGAGGCCCGGCTCGTCGTAATTGCCATCCTGGTCAACTGGCTTATCCGCCACGGCAAGAATAATGTCTCCCTTGCGTAATCCGGCCTTCTCACCAGCGCTCCCCGGACGCACTTCGGTGATATAGACCCCGCCGTCTTCGTTTAGTCCGATGTAGCGGCGGAACTGCGGATCGCGGGTGGATGTGAAGTTCAGGCCGGCACGCGGAAAGCCGGGGTAGCTCTCAAGCTTCGCGTCTTCGAGAAAGTGAGAGATTACCGGCGCGGGAATGACATCCGCGGTCTGGCTGCGAGCGTCGTAGCGCATGAGCAGCCCGAGCAAGCGGCCGTCGCGCAGCGCGGGGACGGTGAAACTTCCCTCGCGGCTTTGAATCGGAGCACTGATGCGATAAGTCAGCAACGCGAGGTGATCGAGGGGGTATCCCGCGACGGTGATTGTCGTTATGACGCCCGGCGTGCTGGCAATCTGGCCGTTGGACTCCAATTGAAGAATTGACGCCCGATCACCCACGCGCGCACCCGAGTCGAGTGGGATTGGGCTGGCGTCCTTGAGAAAGTTGGAATCCAGGGGCCTAATCAGCGCCAGATTCGAATCGTAGTCGACCACGGTTACCTCGGCCGGAGACTTTTCGGCTGAGGCGGCCTTTTCCAGTTCAACATAGGTTCTGTTGGCCACGAGCTCGGCGGTGACGAGAACCTGGCCGCCAGGCAGAACGGCACCCAGCCCGCGTCGCAGGTAAGGCGCCTTTTTGCTCCAGGGACGAAAGAAGTCGAAGGCCTGATTGGTGGAATTGACACGGACCAGCGAGTCACTGCCGACCGGCAACAGGCTCGTTGAGGGTTCCTTCGAAACAGGCGCGGCGCCCGCCCGAACGCCGGCCGTTGCGAAAATCAAGAAGAGGCAGACGGCAGAAATTTTCATTTTTGCAGGTTTTCCTCGGTAGCAACCTTATAGCGCGTGCGGATGCGGTCGCGCGCCTCCTCCACCGCCTTGCGTTCAAGAACCAGCGGCCGTCCTTTTCCGACCATTTCGATCACATAGTAGTCGGCGGATTTCTTGAAGGCCTCGGCCACATCGTCGATTCGTTGAATCTTTTGGCCGTTGATCTTGTCGACAATGTCGTAACGGAAGTCCGGGGCGTATGCGTTTACGGGATCCGCCAGGACGTTGCTGAGAACGACGATCTCCTTTCTCTCGCGATAGATGCTCTGAGTAATGAAATGGTCGAAATAATAGCGCAGTCGCAGGTCGTCCGGATTGTGGGCAGAAATGAAGTTGGCGTCAACGGGCTGAAAGACCAGGCCCCCGAAGACCACGAAGCGCGGTTTCTCGTTATACGCATTGGCTTGCATGGTAAACGGCCAGCCATGGGTCAAAGGAATTGTGACCTGCATGGACTTGCCGTCGCGGAGGACCTCGAAGTCCACCCGCTCGCCCTTAAACTTGCGCTCGACCACCTCGGCCATTTCCACCGGCTCGCCGTCCATGCTGACCGTTCCATCGCTGGCGATCGGAAGACCGTCGATCGAAAGAAGCACATCTCCAGGCTGGAGACGTCCCTCGGAAACTCCCCCTCCGTAGACGTTTCCCACGAAGACGCCCGAGTCGCCATCGGTGAGCCCAAGGGCTTTGCGCATCGCGGGGTTGTGAAGCGGATGGTAACTCACGGTGAGATCCATGTAACCGTCGTAGTGCCCGTCTTCCACATCCTTGAGGAAACGACGGATCACCGGCGTCGGAATCATGTAGCCGACGTTCTGCGCCACATCTCCGCTATAGCCCTGGAAAGCCACTCCGACCACTTTGCCATCCTGCAGCACAGGGCCGCCGCTGTTGCCGGGGTTGATCGCCGCATCGATTTGAATTGCCAGATGCGAGTCGACACCGGAGTGGGAAAACGTCTGGAAATCAATCCGCGATACTACTCCCCGGGTGACCGAGAGCCTGTCGCCGCCTATCGGATAGCCATACACTGACACCGTGCTTTCAATCGCGGGAACGCCGCCGAAATCCAGAGGCGCCGTATTCCTGAAGAAGTCCGGGCTGTCGATTGTCAGGAGCGCCAGATCGCAGTCGTGGGCGATGTGGACTACCCGGGCCGGATAAGGCTTCGGGTCGCCTTCCTTGGATACCGTCAGGAACCGCGCGTTGCTGACCACGTGGGCGTTGGTCATGATGCGATTGTCGCTGATAACGAATCCCGCGCCAACGCCACTCGCCACGTCTCCGGCGCTCCACGGCGCCCGATAATTCGGTTCCTGGGAAGTCGCCTGAATCCGGACCAAACTTTCAGCTACCCGCGCGGCCTCCGCACCTTGGGCAAGGAAGAAAACAACGCACGCCAGGCGCGCGAACAAGCGAAACATGGCCGAGAACCTATGCAGGCCGCTCCGTTTGACAACCTGGAAAATTTCTGCCGTCATCGTCGCAGGGCAGGGTTGCCAACGAAGGCGTCGCTTCGCTAGACATCATCCCGATGGAACCCGGAAGTGATTTGATCGCCGTTCGACGCCAAAAGCTGGATGCGCTGCGGGCCGCCGGCGTTGCGCCATTCGGCGGGAGGTTCGAGGTGGACGGCCAGATCCAAGATGTGGTCGCCGCGTTTGGCGAGGGCCAGCCCGTTCGCGCTGCCGGACGAATCACAGCACATCGGGACATGGGCAAAAGCCAGTTTCTTGACGTTTCTGATTTCTCCGGACGGATTCAGACTTTTTTTCATCCCAAGCAGATCGGTGACGCGGCATTCGCCATTTTCAAGCAACTGGACATCGGCGACTGGATTGGTGTCGAGGGAGAATGCTTCACGACGAGGACCGGCGAGCCGACGATCCGGGTGAAGCGCTTTTCGATTCTCTCGAAGGCTTTGCGCCCGCTCCCGGAGAAATGGCACGGAGTGCGCGACCCCGAGACAAAGTATCGCCAGCGCTACCTCGACCTGATCGCGAATCCGGAGTCGCGTGAGATATTCCGCAAACGCATCGTCATCGTTCGGGAGATCCGGCGATTCCTGGAAGAACGAGGCTTTGTCGAAGTCGAAACACCCATGATGCAAGCGGTCGCGGGCGGCGCTGCGGCGCAACCGTTCAGGACCCATCATAACGCCCTCGGAATGGACCTGTTTCTTCGCATTGCCCCCGAGCTCTATCTCAAGCGACTGCTCGTCGGAGGATTCACCAGGATTTTTGAATTGAACCGCAACTTTCGCAACGAGGGAATCTCGCGCCGGCACAATCCGGAATTCACAATGCTTGAGGCCTACTGGGCCTTCGCCGATTTCGAAATGATGGCCGGTTTGGTGGAGGAACTCATCTGCCATCTGGCGGAGAAAGTCTGTGGTGGACTCCTTCTCGAACACAAGGCTGCCGACGGCAACGTCACGAAAACGATCGATCTCTCCCCTCCCTGGAAGCGCGCGAACTACGCGGACCTCATCCGCTCGGTGGTTCCGGACTGGTACGAGTTGTCGTCCGGGCAAAAGCGCGCGCGCTGTGCAGAGCTCAACCTTGACGTCAGCCATTGCGCTGAGGACTTCGAAGTGACCCAGCATCTCTTTGAAAAGCTCATCGAGGAGAAGACGATCAACCCCCTCTTTGTCACGCACTGCCCGAAGGAACTCGTGCCTCTGGCCAAGCAGAATTCCGACGACGAATCGCTGGTCGACGTCTACGAACTCGTCATCAACGGACAGGAAATTTCTCCGGGTTATTCTGAGTTAAATGATCCGGACCTTCAGCGTGCGCGCCTCGAACATCAAAGCGGGGGCGAGACCCAAAAGTTGGACGAGGATTTTCTTCGCGCTCTCGACTACGGCATGCCTCCGGCTGGAGGGATTGGAATCGGAATCGATCGGCTTGTAATGATGCTCACCGGAGCTGAAAGCATCCGCGACGTCATCCTCTTCCCTCATGCGCGCGAAAGAAAAAGCGCGTAGTTGTGCTGTAGCGGCGGTGTGCCACCGCCGGGAGCGCAGACTGAATTGCCGCGGAGCGAGGCATACTCGAAAAGGGTTGAGAGCACTATTTCAAGCGGCGACGGTGAGGACACCGCCGCTCCATGCGCGCTAAGAGCGGAGGTTTGGCGGACCTTGATGAATGACTCTTGGGAGACTCAGCTGCTACAGAGTAAACACGCTGGACATCAGCAGGTTAAAGCAGACGGAGAAGTGAGGGGATAACAATCCACGATTGCGTGAAATTGCAGCAAATGGCGCCGTTTTGCGGAAAATTCTGCATATAAAATGCATGCGATCGCGTTACCAGGAATTAGCAGGAGCATGGCTTCAAGGGCGAATTTCGCCAATGGGAGGACTTGCGGATCGGAGATTGATCACGGGTGGCTATCGCGATCCAATCTCGGATGTCCCGGCGGATCCGCACTAGAGACCGCGCGTCTTACGGAAGAGAACGCTTTGTCTGGGAGAAAACACGACCTCTTTTCCGTCCTTGAGCAGAAAAATGTGC
>DASTFP010000107.1:0-4110 GCA_035719865.1 Terrimicrobiaceae bacterium
GGATGATGCTGCATGCCGACGATATCTTTTTGAGCTGCGGTGGCCAACAGGCTTTCGATGTCCTCGATGCGGACAGGAAAACGCCTGGCCGATTTCGCGCGGGCTTTGGCTTTGCGGAGGTTGCCGGATGCAAGTTTCGGTGCTGGCAGGGACTGTGTTTCAAGACACCCATCTTGCGCTGACGGTGTGGTTTCGAGCGATGTGGCACATAACCAGCCAAAAAGAACGGGGTGAGTGCCCTCGGCCTCCAGCGGGCTCTGGGGCTGGGTAGTTACAAGACGGTGTGGTTGATGCTCCACAAGCTGCGGCAGGCGATGGTGCGCCCCGGCCGGGAACGTCTGCAAGGAGTAGTGGAAGTCGATGAAACCTATTGGGGCGCAGCAGAATCTGGCGGAGCAACCGGCCGTCTGGTCTACAGCAAGGCGCTCATTGTCGTCGCTGCCGAGCAGGATGGCGAAGGCATCGGGCGCATTCGCATGGCACGAATCCCCGATTTCGATCGCGCAACGCTTCATGGCTTTATCCGATCGTCGGTCGAACCCGGAAGCACAGTTTGCACCGATGGGCTCAATTCCTACCGCGAGATGAAAGGCTATATCCACCATCGGCATGTCCAGCACCGCCTCAAGGATGGGGAACACCTACTGCCCAGAGTCCACCGAGCGGTCTCTCTGCTCAAGCGATGGATGCTCGGAACCCATCAGGGAGCTATCGGCTACCAACACCTCGACGACTACCTCAACGAATTCGTGTTCCGTTTCAACCGGCGAAAGTCGGCTTCGCGAGGCAAGCTCTTCTTCCGGTTGGCACAGCACGCCCTCCAGATCGCCCCGACGACCTACGAAAGGCTCGTGCGGCCACAAGATGTTGGGTAGGTTGAGTCAAGTAAATAGCCCTAAGTTTTCAAGATGTGTCATGACAATAGATATACGCTATGCCTCGTAACAAGCGGGCAGGCACGAGATCGGCAAGCTTGTCGCTTTCCGCAGCCACCGCTGCGCAAAGCTACCTGGGTCGCCTGCTTGAAGTCTCTAGAGGCTTGAGGGCGCTGATAGGAAATTGCTTTTGGCGCCCCGGGGCGTTGGCCCGGAGTCTGACTGATAGGAAATCAACAAACAACCGGAACGACCTTGCAAGAGCAGTGAGTATTCACCAGGTTTCCCGCGTTCCAACTACTTGGGCTCTAAACCTACCGAGGTGTTTCAGCGTCGACGGTGTACTCGATGGTCTCATTAGCCTTCGACCATATCATCTTGCCGGTAAGCTTGTCACCGACAACAGACCCGCTCCATCCCGCCTTGTCTCCCTCAGAATCTGAATTAGGCACTACAGCGCTCCACGTGATTCTGTCCCCCTCCTTGGTTGCCTTGTAGGGTGCTTTCCCAAAGCCGTAGGGGATACAAACCTTCGAGAGGAATTCACCGTTCTCGAAGATTAGCGTCTCTTCGAACGGGGCGGCTTTCGACCCATCCTCCGTCAAAGAACCTTCGAACTTCATGCCATCTAGCAAACCGGGCTCTTTCGCCTGCGCGGGACACAACTCGAAGCCAAAGAACACAATGGCCAGGACGCTAAGAAATGTTATGGCGGGCATTTTCTTCATACGACTGATAGGAGATCGCTTTTGGCATTTCGGGGCGTTGGCCAGGAGTCTGAAGCCGAAAGCGTGCGTTTCCATGGGCTCAGAGTGACAAAAGTGGGCCCGGGAGTCAACCCCACGTTTTGCCACGGTCAGCTGGGCTGTTCTCCCCAGGCTTTGGCTTATCTCGCTCGCAAACTACGGAACAATAAACTGTGCGGAAGACAGGAAGAGCAATCAAATGAAAGATTGGGCCCGACAGACCTTAGAGCTCTCAAAGACTCAGGGTTACGGAGGCGGTGATACGGTCGGAGCGAAAGATGCCGCCGCAGCCCTCCGGACTTCTTGAACCAGTTCTTTTTAAGCCGTCGGCCAAAGTTACGAGTGCTTCGGTGGCTACGTGGAGATAAGCGCGCTGGGCAGCAGCCGGGCGAAACTCGTTGCGGCCGCCTTTGAGCGAGAATTAGGGTGAGGATTTGCTTCTTGAGCGGGTCGCTGAGTGGCGTCACTTTTTGTCAAACGACCCGAGATAGTGAAGGAGGATCCTTTGGATTTCGGTTTCTGTTTTTGAATGGATCTGCACATCATGGCCCGTTGGAACAATCAGCTCAGATTCGGCACCGTCCAAGTGTGAGCTCCAATAGCCGACAATGCCGTCCGAGCTTTTGGGGGAATCCCCACGGCCTCGGTCACCGATAACGGAATGGTAGGTTAATCCTGGGGCAAATGGAGCGCGCTCGAATGCCTTGTAGATTGGCGCTTCCGGAGAGAGAGAATCGATCCCAGTAAACGAGCGCTTGCTCACATTCACGTTTTCGAGCGCGTCTGAGAGCGCCGAAAACGCACGCGCTTGAAAGCGGACCAGACTCGCCGGCAATCCGACAAACCTTCGTCCCAGTTGCGCGAACGAAACATCGGCCATGCGCGTCCCGCGGTGCGGAGTCGCCAGGAAGATGACTTCTCTTACTCCGGGAACCGGTTTCCAAAAGATCCATTGGCGGAGCTCTTCGCGATCGTCCGGTTGAAGCTTGACCTGATCAAAAGGCTTTTTGGAGACCGCGCTCCACAGCCGGTCACCCATGTCGGTTGCGAGCACCCTGGCGATGAGTCCTCCCATGCTGTAACCGACAATAACGATATTCTTCGATGCGAGCGAGATGCCATGAGGATCTCCCAAGCGGCGGATCAGCGCGATTTTCTCACGGATAAGCGCGGCTGACTGCGGGACTGGCACGCCTGTCGAATAAAAGGCATACCAAAATTGAAAGTTTTCCCGGATCAACGGATTCTCCATTGCATCGGTGGCGACGTTTCGCCAAACGAGCGGCGAGGATGTGAGTCCATGGAGGAGGAGGACCGGGATGCGGCGAGGATCGAAAGGGTCGATCAGATAAATGCCGTTATAGTCCGCGCTCGCCCCCACATTCAAGATGGCGCGAATCCCCAGCATTAGGTCGTTGATGCCCCCGAAAGACAGCGCGAAAGGAGCGGTGAAATCGCCGGCGAGAGGGATCGATTCGCCAGCGATTCGCATCTTCGCGGTCCGATCGAGGTCGGAGATGGCGATTTGCATTCGGGGAACGCCATCTCGATTGGGCTGAAATTTTGCAAAGCATCCCAGCGCCACATAGGTGCCACGATCCGGTGGCTGAAAGAGTAGCTCGGTCTTGCGGTCCGCTGCCCGCTCGCGCACGCCGACGAGCGGCACGCCAAGGCCTTCAACGCGAACGCGTTTCTTGAAACCGGCGATCTTGATGAAGTCGGCGGGAATCAAATCGTCGAAGTATCCTGGCCTGTAGCGGCTCTGAGGTGAATAGCGGGCCGCCACAATTCTGGGCCCGAACGGCGTTGGAACGTTTAATGTCGTATTGCCCCCCGCCAACGCTCTTGAGTGTTCCGAAATGAAGATGGCAAGGCTTGTGTTGTATATTGCGAGTGCCCTTCGCGTTGCACTACGCGTCAACCATCCGGATGCGGAAACACCAGAATCTTTCAAGCTTTGGTACGCGATCTCACAAGCCGCGAAAGCGAACCCCGCACGACGCTGTCTTTGGGATTTTGGCGAACTAATGGCTCGTTCAAGCGCAAACTCTGCCGCTCGAGCGAGACGCTGAGGGTCCGTTCCTGATGACCGAACGAGTTCTCGCACCCCCGCATCGGATTCCCGGGGATTGATCCGAATGCCCGTATCGCGTTCCATCCCGCGGACGTCACGATTGATTTGCGCGTAACGAAGCACGGCGGCTGGAACGGGCGATGCGGCCTCTGATTGAATACGAGTGGTAATCGTCGAGCCGCAGCCGCTTAAAAAAATCGCGAGCCATGCGATGCCGGGGATAAACCTCGGCTCAGCCATAGGGCTTGCGGGCGGTGTAGATCAGTTCCATGCGAAATGGGAACTGACCGGAGTTTCGACCGGCAAATCCCCGTGGCCTCGTCACGCAAAGCGTCAAGGTCCAGCGAGCGTTTTACAAGCGCGAAAGGGACGCCAATGCGAACAGGTGGGGAAATGCCAGCTCAGCGTTTCTCGA
>DASTFP010000108.1:0-5140 GCA_035719865.1 Terrimicrobiaceae bacterium
GTAACCTTCGAGAACGTGCAGGCCGGTGAGCGCACATCGCATTTGTTCCGGCTGGCCAACTTCCGTAACGCGATCGTCCTGGGGACCGGCGACCTGAGCGAATTGGCCCTTGGCTGGTGCACGTATGGCGTGGGGGATCACATGTCGCACTACAATGTGAACGCCTCGGTGCCGAAAACGCTCATCCAACACCTTCTGCGCTGGGTCATCAGTTCGAAGCAATTTGACGCGGCGACAAGCGCGGTGCTCGAATCCATCCTGGCAACCGAGATTTCGCCTGAGCTAGTGCCGAGCGAGACCGACGATCGAAGCCAGCCGGGGCAGAGCACGGAGGCAAAAGTCGGGCCGTATGATCTTCAAGATTTCACGATCTACTACGTGACGCGATATGGGTTCCGTCCGAGCAAGGTTGCGTTCCTCAGCCAGCACGCCTGGTCGGATAAGCTGCGCGGCAGTTGGCCGGATGACCTGCCAAAGGCGAAGCATCGCCAGTACGATCTGCCGACGATCAAGAAATGGATGGAGGTTTTTCTCTTTCGCTTTTTTAAGCTTAGCCAATTCAAGCGATCCTGCCTTCCGAATGGGCCAAAAGTTGGCTCGGGCGGTTCGCTAAGTCCCCGCGGGGACTGGCGCGCGCCTTCCGACTCGGAAGCGGATGCTTGGCTGGAGGAGCTCCGCGGCAACGTCCCAGACTAAGGGGTAGATCGCGTCCTCGCCAATGGATCTGGTTTCACCGCAACCCTTCTGGCCACTAAGGAACGGCTTGTTGAGCGTCTATCCGCCACTGAGGCGGGACCTGGCGTGCGATGTTGTTGTGCTCGGGGGAGGAATCAGCGGAGCATTCGTCGCGGAAGCCTTGGCACGGGAAGGCCTCCATGTCGTCGTGGTCGACAAGCGCGAAATAGGAGGCGGGAGCACGAGCGCGAGCACAGCGCTTTTGCAGTACGAGATCGATACGCCGCTGATCGAGCTATCGAAGAAGGTTGGCCGCCGCGACGCCGAGCGAAGTTACCGCCTTTGCCACGACAGTATCGATTCCATCGAGCGTTTGGTTGAGGACCTCAAGGTGGAATGCGTCTTCCAGAGACGCCAGAGCGTCTATTTGGCGACCCGTTCCTCCGATGCGGAGATGCTCCGCCAGGAGGGCGACGCCCGCCGGAGCATGGGCATCGATGTTGAGTACTGGGATGAATCCGAAGTGGCTTCGCGATTCTCGTTTTCACGTCCAGCCGCGCTGCGATCCAGTCAGGCGGCGGAACTCGACTGCCATCGTCTCACGCATGCCTTGCTGGCGCGGGCTGCCACGAGTGGCGCGTGCGTTTTCGATCGCACGCTGGTGGAACAATATGACGCGGGAGCAAGCAGCGTGCGCTTAAGAACGGATCGTGGGTGCACGATCACCGCAGGCCACGCCGTCTTCGCGACGGGCTATGAGGCGCAGGAATTTCTGCCCAAGCGAATCGTCAAGCTCAAGAGCACTTATGCTCTGGCCAGTGAACCTCTGGATGCATTTGCAGGCTGGTGGGAGCGCTGCCTGATCTGGGAAACTGCCCGGCCTTATCTTTATCTTCGCACGACCGACGATGACCGCGCGCTCGTTGGTGGCGAAGATGATTCGTTTCGCAATCCGGCCCGACGGGATCGCCTGGTCAACAAGAAAACCGATCTGCTGGCGGCGCGTTTTGGCGAAATGTTTCCGGCCATCGAACTCGAAGTTGCGTATCGATGGGCGGGCACGTTCGGCGAAACCAAGGATGGCCTCGCCTTCATCGGCCAGATTCGGCAGATGCCGCGGTGCTATTTTGCGCTGGGTTTTGGCGGCAATGGCATCACTTACAGCGTGATCGCCGCGGAGATTATCCGGGATGCGCTCCTGCAACGTCCGAACGCCGACGCGCGCCTCTTTCGATTTGACCGGTGAGCGACGCGCTGCGGATTGGATCCTAGTCCCGCGTCAGGCGGATCCCGCCGCCGGGTTCCTCCGCGACATCGGGTCATATTTGCGAGTGAAACGGAAGCATCACCCATTCCGTGAATCGCTCCCAAAGGGAGCGCTGGTTGAAGTCCTCCAGCGTATACGGCCTTGAGCGCTGAAGATCACTCTCGAATACAGCCTGCATCTCGCGCCCGAAGACTTCGTCGTATACGGTAATGTCCAGTTCTTCGTTGATCTGGGCAGAGCGCGCGTCAAAATTCGAGGAACCCAGGATGGAGAATATGCCGTCGATCACCATGGTCTTGGAGTGGATCATTGTGGGTTGAAATTCGTAAATCTTCACCCCGCCTTTGAGCAATTCACCGTAAGCCGTGCGGCCCGCCGCTTTGGTGGCGGGTTGGTCGTTGTGTTTGCCTGGCAGAAGGAGTCGGACATCGACGCCGCGTTTCACCGCCGCCACCAGCGCGCGCGTCTGGCTGCCACTCGGGGCGCAATACGCGTTCGTGATGTAAATGGACTCTCGCGCCGCGGAAAAGGCGACCGCCTGGACCAACGACAATGGCGCAGCTGAAAACGACTCGCTGGCCACAACCTGAGCGCGAAGATTTCCCGCTGGCGCCAGTGCGGGAAACTGGCCTTTCCCGCTGAGAGTTTCGCCGACCTCCTTGAACCAGTGCTCTTGAAAGGCCGCCTGGAGGTTCCCAACAATCGGGCCCTCGAGCCGCGCGTGCACTTCCCGCCAATGCTCCGGTGAATCCGCGTCGCCCTGCCACTCATCGGAGAATCCGACTCCTCCGGTAAAGCCGATACGACCATCCACCACGAGCACGCGACGATGCGTGCGACGATTCAGTTGATCAAGTCGCCATGATCGCGTCGGGTGGTAGTAAGCAAAGGAACATCCGGCCCTCTTGAGTTCTTCCACGTAGCTATTGTCGAGCGCGATACCCGATCCCACGCCGTCCAGCATCACCCGCACCTCCACACCGGCCCGAGCCCGCTCGACCAGGGCGTCACGGAACTGAGAGGCGACTGCTCCTGAGTGAAACAAGAACGCTTCAAAATTTATGCTTTCTTGCGCTCCACGAATGGCCTCCAGCATAGCCGGAAAGATCATTTTTCCATTATGCAGGAGCTCAATCTTGTTGCCGGACACCGGCAGCGGATCGGAAAGCGCATGCGCCGAAGGAAAGAACTCCGGATCTTTGACCGTGAATTGATAGTCGAGGTAGTATTCGACGACTTCCCTCCGGATAAGAACAAGGCCAAAGATCAGCAATCCGAGAAGCAGCGTGAGAAAAGCGCTCAGCCAGATGACCACGGGCTTTTTGAACCGGGCCTTTTTTAGCGAGCGCTGCACAAGGACAGCTTATATTCAACAGCTTCGACGGACTCTAGCAGAGTTTCCGCACGCGTCGCCGCCTCGCATTTCGGAGGCTTGCGGAGTGGAAATCGGCTCTCTCTAAAACGAATAGCCCGCGCCGAGAACGACCCCGAACTCGTCGAGTCCGGTGTTGCGCTTATCCGGCTCGGAAAGGTCGTTGTTTGAGAGATGATGCCACATCCCGCCAAGCCAGGCAGACCACTGATCGTTGATCGCATAGCGCACGCCGGCTGCCGCGAGAAGGATAAAGGTGAAATCCTGGCCGAGGCCGAGGTCGTCCTTATCCGCTTCGTTGGCGTCGGCAATCCCCATCCCGCCGCCGCTGTTTCCATAAAGGGAAAAGCGGGAATCGCCCAGAGGGACGATGAGGCGAAGCTGCAGACCGCCACCGAAATAGTAACTCTCGGGCCCGGAGAGGATGGCCGCGGCAAAGAAGGTGCCCATAAGTTGGTGGCGAAGTCTGATGGGACCGAGCCGCAGGGGTCGAAACGGCTCCCAGGCGAGGTTAAGCATCTGGGTTGAGAAGTAGTAGCGGTTGCGGTTGTCCACCCCAACCATTTGGGCGGTCTCCAGCGACACTTCCCAGTGACGGTACTTTGCGGGACCTACAACGCCGCTCTTTTCGGATGGGATTTCTTCGGCAAGGGCGCGGGTCGCAAGCAACAAGAGACAGATGAGAAAAATCCTCATTCTCGAGCGATATCGTCCGCTCCCGACCGTGCGCGTCTCTTGGGCCGCAGGGTCAAGTTTCGGCAGCTGCATTTTCGAAGCATCAGCGCGGCGCGCGCAAGATCAAGGGGATACTGGTGATTCTGGGAGGAGCCATCGACTTTGGCGCCGGTTGCTTCATTTAGCCGGGCATCCAGTGAAGCACCGGCCGACGATCTGCTCGTAAAACGAAAGGACAAGAATGCCGACCTGTGAAATCTGCGGAAATGACTATGACAAGACCTTCGAAGTAACCGTCGGGAACGAACGCCATGTTTTCGACAGCTTCGAATGCGCCATTCAAGCGCTTGCGCCGCAATGTCCGCATTGTGGGTGCCGGATCATCGGACATGGGGTGGAAGAAGAGGGGAAGGTTTTCTGCTGCGTCCATTGCGCTCGCGCCGACGGGCATAGCGAACTTAAGGACCGGGCGTGAGTTCCCGGTGCAGGCTGACGATTGAGGATCCGGACAAATGACGTCCCCCGCCCAGCCCAACTTCGATAACTTTTCGAGAACTTTCTTCGTGGACCACGTCTGCGGAGGACG
This sequence comes from Terrimicrobiaceae bacterium, assembly GCA_035719865.1. Lineage (GTDB taxonomy): Bacteria > Verrucomicrobiota > Verrucomicrobiia > Chthoniobacterales > Terrimicrobiaceae > DASTFP01. Next base: position 4,576 of record DASTFP010000108.1, read on the forward strand.
GGGACTTTCGCTGAAGGGAGGACGACGCTCACGATGAATTCGACGAGATCCATGGGCTTTTTCACCCGATTTGCAAAGTGGACGTCGCATATGACGGGGCAACCGGCGGCGTTTGTGATCGCTGTGGCCACTTTGTTGGCTTGGGCAGTCAGTGGTCCACTGTTTGGCTTTAGCGACACGTGGCAACTGATAATCAATACTGGGACTACCATCGTCACGTTCCTGATGGTGTTCCTGATCCAGAATACCCAGAATCGCGATTCGGAAGCACTTCATGTAAAGCTTGACGAGCTTATTCGGGCTACGAAAGCCGCGAGCAACGCGCTCCTGGATATAGAAGATCTGGAAGAAAAAGAGCTCGACAAGATTCGCGCGGACTACGAAGAGCTTGCGGCTCGCGCAAGGCACGAGCTGAGCAAACGCAGTCAGACCCAGTAGGCTCGGCTGCGGAGCTTGCCTATTCCTTCGAGCGTCGGATCCGCGTCTCGGCGATCCCCGCGGGCTCTTTTCTCAGGACGCCGTTCGAAGCAGCCCGGATGCCCGCAAAGGCGGGGATATTTCGGGA
>DASTFP010000109.1:0-6717 GCA_035719865.1 Terrimicrobiaceae bacterium
GACAGCTCTCCGGCGGATGGAAGCAGCGCCTGGCCCTGGCGGCATGCCTCATTCACAAGCCGGAACTTCTCCTTCTCGACGAGCCCACGGCGGGCGTGGATCCCAAGGCGCGTCGCGATTTTTGGGAGGAAATTCATCGCCTTGCGGCGGAGGGCCTCACCGTCCTGGTCACGACACATTACATGGATGAAGCCGAGCGCTGCCACCGCCTGGCTTATATTGCCTACGGAAAACTGCTGGCCAAAGGGACGCTCGACGACGTGCTGGCATCGGCGCGCCTGACGACGTGGGAGGTTTCCGGCCCCGAGCTCGGCCGGCTCTCGCCGCATCTCCAAACGCTGCCGGGTATCGAACAAGTAACCGCCTTCGGAAACAATCTTCATGTCAGCGGTCGGGATGCCGCCGCGATCGAGCAGGCCATCGTCCCTTTCCGCAAAGAACCTTACACCTGGGAGAAGATCGAACCCGGTCTGGAGGACGCCTTTATCGGTTTGATGCAAACCGCGCGCGACAATTTCGAATGAGAGTCCGAATCACGGCCTCCGCCAGGCGAAACCCAAGGCCGTCTCAGGCGGCTTGAGGAATGTTTCGGTTCAATTTCATCCGGTTCCTCGCGATCCTGCGCAAGGAATTCATCCAGATGCGGCGCGACCGTCTCACCTTCGCGATGATGTTTGGAATTCCCATCATCCAGCTCATTCTCTTCGGTTTTGCGATCAACACCGATCCGAAGGATCTCCCGGTCGCCGTGCTCGCCTCGGACAACAGTCCCTTCGTGCGCCGGTTTGTCCACGCCATGGAAAACAGCGGCTACTTCACAATCGTCGCTCACGTCGAGACGGAGGAAGCCGCCCGTCGCCTGCTGGCTCGCGGAGAGGTGCAATTTGTGCTGAACGTGCCCCCGGACTTCTCGCGCCGGCTGGTTCGGGGAGACCGGCCGTCGATGCTCGTGCAGGCCGACGCCACCGACCCTTCTGCCGTGAGTTCTGCCGTGCAGGTCATCAACGAGATCGCGCGCTCAACCTTCGACCGGGACCTTGCCGGTCCGCTCCAAAAGCTCTCCGCCAAGCCCGGCCCAGTCGAGTTGCGAATTCACCTCGAGTACAACCCGGACCGGATGACTCAGTACAATATCGTTCCCGGCCTGATGGGCGTCGTCCTGACGATGACGATGGTCATGATCACGGCTCTGGCAGTCACTCGGGAGCGCGAACGCGGAACGATGGAGAGCCTTCTCGCGACGCCGGCGCTCCCGCTCGAGGTCATGACCGGAAAGATTATCCCCTACATCCTCGTGGGCTACGTTCAAGTGACGTTGATTCTCCTCGCGGCCAAAGTGCTCTTCCACGTTCCCATGGTGGGCAGCCTGGCCCTCCTCTACCTCTCGGCGCTTTGCTTCATTGCCGCGACCCTCGCGGTGGGGATTACCATCTCGACGCTCGCCACGAACCAACTCCAAGCCCTTCAAATGTCGTTCTTTTTCTTCCTGCCATCCCTGTTGTTGTCCGGATTCATGTTTCCGTTCCGCGGCATGCCGGAGTGGGCCCAGGCAATCGGCCAGGTGCTGCCGTTGACACACTTTCTCCGCGTGCTGCGGGGAATCTTGTTGAAAGGAAATGCGTTCCCCGACGTCTGGCCCGATATCTGGCCCATTCTCGTCTTCGGCGTCATCATAATGGCCATCGGCGCCGTGCGCTACCGCAGGACACTGGATTAGCGAAGCTTCGTATCAACCTGACGTGATCGTCGAACAATCCGCCGAGGAGCAAGGCGGCCTCTAGATCCAGGTCATTCAGCTTGTCGCTTTCATTGTCACTTATCGGCCCTCGGGCGGGCGAGATACAGCGAGATCTGTTCGCCGAGCCGGGGGCCGATGCCGCTGACGGAGGAAATTTCCTCCGTGGAGCTTTTCCGAATACGCTCGACGGAACCGAACGTTTCCAACAGGGCCTTCTTGCGAGATTGGGAAACCCCGGGGATCTCGTCGAGCACGCTCTCACTGATGCGCTTCTTCAAAAGAAGGCTGTGAAAGCTGTTGGCGAAGCGATGAGCTTCATCGCGAATCCGCTGCAGCAATTTCAAAGCGCCGCTGTCCTCCGGCAGGCGCAAGGGCAACGGTCGACCGGGCCGGTAAATCTCTTCAAACTCCTTGGCCAGCCCAATGATCGGCTGGTGAAACAGGCCCAGGCGCTGGAGTTCCTTGCAGGCGCTTGAAAGCTGCCCCCTGCCGCCGTCGACAATGATCAGGTCGGGCAGGCCAGTTGGTTGATGGTTGATGGTTGAAAGTTGATGGAGAGACTCTGCGGGAGATTGCTGGCTGAAATCGGACGAGTAATCCACTTGGCTGTCGCCACGGTCCTCGATCTTTGCTTCGCCCTGATGCGCCTCTCGAAGCACGCGCGAATAGCGCCTCCTCACCACCTCGGCCATACTAGCAAAATCATCCTGACTCGGAGTTCCCCGGATCCGATATCGACGGTAATTCGCGCGATCCGGCACGCCATCCTTGAATCGCACCATGCTCGCCACGATGTGGGTGTTCGAGATATTGGAAATGTCAAAACACTCCATGATCCGCGGAGGCGCTCCGAGTTGCAGGGCGCTCGCCAGCGCGGTGAGATCCTCTTGCGGGTTGATGGTGGACGGGAGCGCCTTGCGCGTAAACCGAGTCATCGGCTTGGTCGTGCGCTTGAGATCATCGAGAAGATTGCGCAATTCGGCCGCTTTCTCGAACTCGAGTTTCTCCGCCGCGGACTTCATCTCGACCTCAACCTGCTCGATCATCTGACGCGACTCGCCGTCCAGAAATTCGCAGGCTTCCTCCACCCGACGATGGTAGTCCATTTGGTTGATCTTTCCGATACAGGGAGCCGAGCAGTTCTTGATGATGTGATCCAGGCAATGCCGGTAGTCGCGTTCGTCCGGCTCGAGCGGGCGGCAAGAGCGCACGCCAAACTTCTTGCGGATCGCGCTGAGAGTCGCCCTCAAGGCCCCGCTGTGGGCGAACGGCCCGAAGTAGCGCGCTCCGTCGTCTTTTCGCAAGCGGGTGAGCTGAAACTTCGGCCAGGGGTCGCCAAGATTGACGCGCACGAGCAGGAAACGTTTGTCGTCGCGAAAGCTCACGTTGTACTTCGGCCGGAATTCCTTGATCAAACGCCCTTCGTAGAGCACCGCCTCGGCTTCGCTGCGGACAATGTGCCATTCAAACTCCCAGATGCTCTCGACCAACGCACGCGTCTTCGGATCGGCTCTCATCGTCCGCGAAGGGGTAAAGTAGTGGGACAAGCGCTTGCGCAGATCGCGCGCCTTGCCGACGTAAATCACGCGCTTGAGCCGGTCTCGCATCACATAGACTCCCGGCTTGTGGGGCACATCGCGAAGTCGCGCCGGAATGTCTTCGGTCATGCGCAAACTGTACCACGAAGCGAATCAAGAGCATCGAGAAATTCGAGATCGGGCCATCCGATGTCCATTGACGGGCTTGCGCCCTCGCTGGAAGCCACTATCCTATCCCGATTCAATGAAAATTGTCCTCTCGGGATTCGCGTCCCTGCTCTCCGGCGCAACTCTCCTGGCGCAAAGCGCCGAACCGCCGGCTTCCGCCGCTGAATTCATGAATACGGCTAATCTCTGGCAGCTCTTTAAGGCCGGGGGTCCCGCGATGATTCCGCTCGCCCTTCTTTCCATCCTCACCCTTGCTCTCATCATCGCCTTCTTCATTTCCCTTCGCCCGGGCAGCGTCGTCACCAGGCGCTACATGCAGACTGCTGACGCACTCATTCGAAAACGGGATTACCTGGGTCTTCTGGCGGTCTCCAACCGGCACAACGAAACAGTCGCTCGCGTTGTCCAGCGCACGATGAGTTTTCTGACGAAGAACCCGAGGGCCACCTTCTCCGAGATTCGCGAAATTGCACAGACCGAAGGCCTCCGACAGGCCAGTGCGCTCAACCAACGAATCGCCTACTTGGCCGACATTGGGACCATTTCGCCCATGATCGGGCTGCTCGGAACCGTCATTGGCATCGTCAGATCCTTCGGGGTAATCGCGATCGACGCGGCAGCGACGCGCCCAACAATGCTGGCGCAGGGCATCGGCGAGGCTCTCATCGCCACCGCCGCCGGTCTCCTGGTTGGCATCCCCGCGATGGCGGCGTATTCCTACTTTCGCGGCCGCGCACATGCGCTAATTTCTGAGTTGGAGGTCGCCAGCACCCATCTTCTTGCTCTCTTGAGCACAAGCGTCAAGGCGAGCCCGGCCGGCGTCCAGACTGAGAGCATGGAAATATCATGAATTTTCGGGCGCACGTCCAGCCAGAGCGCATCGTGTTCCAGATCGCCCCGATGGTGGACATCCTGCTGTTTCTGTTGGTTTTTTTCATGCTCACGTGGAATTTTTCACGAAACGAGGCCGAGCTTGATGTGAAGGTGCCGGCAGCGAGCGAGGGCAAGGAAAACCGGCGCCCAGCCGGCGAGGTTATCCTCAACGTCAAAAAGGATGGTGTGATCGTCATGAATCGCCGGGCCATGTCTTCCGATGAGCTCAAGGAGACTCTGACCCGCATCGCGAAACTCTACCCCGATCAACCCGTCGTGTTGCGCGGGGACGAGAGCGTGAACTACCGTTACGTTGTTGACGCGCTCGATATTTGCCGGGCCGCCAACATTTGGAACGTAGCGTTTGCCACCAGTAAACCCGAGTAATGCGCATCGGAATCGGAGTCCTCCTTCTGGGATCTGCCGGGATGATGTTCGGTCAACAACAGCAGTTCTGGCAGCCGGAGGTACGCAGGGCTGTCCCGGTCGAGAAACCGACGCCGACTCCCGGACAGGCCCCGAAAGCCTTGCCCGTTGAAAAAGCTCGTCCCGTTGAAAGAGCCCTTCCGGTGGAGAAAGCTCTTCCGGTTGAGAGAGCTCTTCCGGTCGAGAAAGCATTCCCGGTGGAAAAGCCGGTTCAGACCCCGCGGCCCGCGCCGTCGAAAGCCCCCTCCTATCCCAACCCGGCCTGGATGGAGCGCGTAAAGCCGACGCCCTCTCCAGTTGCCACCCCTGCCCCCGAACCGGTCGCAACGCCCTATCGTCCGCAGGGACGCATTGAGGTGGCTCCAAAGGAATCGAGTGAGCTTCCTCCCAAACCCACGCCCTCCCCCGAGGCCGAAAACGGCGAGATCCGGTTGAGCCCCTCGAGTCAAAGCGGGGATACCGCAGCGCAGGAGCAGCTCAAGGCCGCAAACAGCATTTACTCCCGCAAGATGTATGACTATGCGATCATGGAATACGAGAAGTTCCTGGTCACCTACCCTTCCGCCGAAGGGGGCGACATGGCGATGTTTCGGCTGGCGGAGAGTCATCGAATGCTTGGCAACGAGGAAGTAGCGCGGTCGGGCTATGAAAGGCTGCTGCAGGCGTTCCGGAAAGGCGAATTCGCGGGGGCCGCGGCCTATCGGCTCGGCGAGTATCTTTACGCCGACAAGAAGTACGATCTGGCGCTTATTCAGTTTCGGCTTGCCGCCGCGGAGTCCGCCGGCGACGAGGTTCGTCTTTCAGCAAAATACAATGCGGCGCGCGCTCTCGACCGCCTGAAGCGTCCGAACGAGGCAGAAAAACTCTACGAAGAGGTTTCCAAGGTTGAAAACAACAACCCCTATCATTACTACGCCCGCCTTTCGCTGGCAGAAAGCGCTGCGGCCTCGGGCCGCCGGAAGGAAGCGCTCGAAGCCTTCTCGGAGCTCTCGAGCGGGTCGGCGCCGCCCGCTGTTCGCGCCGAGGCGGCCGTAAAGGCTGCCGCCCTGGCCGCCGAGCTCGGCGACAAACAACGCGCCCTCAAACTCTTCAACCAGGCTTTTGCATCCTCGGAAAGCGGCGATTGGAAGCCCATGGCTTTCCTTGGGGCAATTCGGCTCAACTTCGAACTCGGCGATTACAAAAAGGTCGTTGAAATGTCCGAAAAAGCCCCCGCGGATATTCCTAACGAGGAACGTGCCGAAATCCTGCTGCTGACCGGAAATTCCTACCGCCAGCTGGGCAACGCGCGCGCGGCGCGCGCCATCTATGAGCGGCTTCTCTTTCAATTCCCCAACTCGCCATCCTCGCCGGAAGCGCGATTCCACCGCCTTCTCAGCCTGTACCAGCTGGATGATCCCCGGCTGATGCAGGAAGCGGATGATTTTATCAGGCAGTCCACCGACCCCCTCGAACGTGCGCAGGCAAACCTCTTGAAGGCCGAATCGCTTTTCAAACAGAAGAAGTATGCCGAGGCCGGACCCATCTACGCGAGGCTCGGCGAGACAGACCTCACGGATGCACTGAAGACCAAGGCGCTCTACAAGCTCGGGTGGTGCCAGGCCCAGACCGCAGATTACGCAGGCGCCATCAGAACCTACACGCAATATATCGAGAAGAACCCCGGCAGCCCCACGCTTCCCTCCGCCATTACCCAGCGGGGGCTGGCCTACCAGCAGAACAAGGAATACGACGCCGCGCTCAAGGACTTCGATCTGATCATCGATACCCATGAAAAGGCTCCGGAACGCGAGCTCGCCCTGCAACAAAAAGCGCTCGTGCTCGGCCAGCAGAACGATTACAAAGGCATGACCGCGACGTTTACCAAGCTTCTCGAAGCCTACCCGAAGACGTCCGCTGGCGGGCAGGCGAATTTTTGGATCGGCTGGGCCGCCTTCGAAGAGAAGGACTACAAGCGCGCGATCGAGTACCTTG
>DASTFP010000110.1:0-2726 GCA_035719865.1 Terrimicrobiaceae bacterium
ACAGGACGAACTCCTGTGGCAATCGGTCAGGAAGCGCTCGGCCACCATGCCAAATCTCGATTTTCTCGAAGCCGTGCCTTACAGGGAGATTCAGCGCCATTTCAATGACGCCAACATATTCGTAAACACGTCCGAGCACGAAGGTGTGCCGAACACTTTTATCCATTCCGGCCTGGGTCGCGCAGCCATCCTCTCGCTGGCAGTGGACCCGGATGGCATGTTCCGAGGATTCAGAGCAGGGCTGTGCGCGCACGGTGACTTCGAAGCTCTTGCGCGCGGGGCGGCCGGGATGCTCGCGGATCGGCAGCGGCTCATGGCCGCGCAGGATGAAAGCGCGCGTTTCGTGCGCGTGTGGCACGACAATGAAAAAAACATCGAGGCCTTCCTTGAAGGCCTGCCGCCGCGATGATCCGGGTTCTCCATGTCATCGATCATCTTGACCTGGGAGGGGCGCAGACTGCTCTCCTGGATATGCTCCGCCATCGCGATCGATGCGCTTTCGACGTCGAGGTCGCCGTGATGCACGGCCGCGGGCCATTCGCCGAAGCGCTCGAGGCACTCGGAATCAAGGTGCATTCGCTTTCCCGCGCGAAATGGCCGCCCGACTATGTTGCAGAATTCGTCCGGCTGCTTCGCAGGGCAGACTTCGAAATCGTGCACTTTCACCTCCAGGGTGCGAACTGGATCGCCAAACCGCTTGCCGCGCTGGTCGGCCAGCGGATTCTGATCGCCCATGACCACACAAGCGGCGATTTGCGTTTCCGCGGCGCGGCCTCGCTCCTTCCGGATGCCTCGACGCATTTGTTTTCCTCCAGGATCATCGCCGTCTCAAAAGGTGTTCGCGATTTTCTCACGCGCTGGGAGGCGGTGCCGGATGATCTGATCGATCTCGTGCCAAACGCCGTCGACGACGAAATTTTCCGCCCCTGCACGCCGGAGAAGAAGCGCGCGGCGCGCAGCCAGCTGTCGATTTCAAACGATGCCTATGTGGCCGGCGCCATCGGGAGGCTCGCACCGGAGAAGAACTTTGCCATGCTGGCCGAGCTTGCTGTCCGGCATCCCGGGATCATCTTCGTCATTGCGGGCTCAGGTCCCGAACGCGACCGGATCGCTGCGCTCGCCTCGAAGCTCGGGGTTGACTCGCGGCTACGGCTCCTGGGACCAATCCTTGATCGCCCGCTTTTTTACGACACTCTGGACGCCTTTATACTTCCCTCGCTCTACGAGGGTCTTCCGATGGCCATACTCGAAGCGATGTCCTCCGGCGTGCCCATAATATCCTCGCGGCTCGAGGGAATCGCGGCGGTCATCGCCGAAGGAAAAGAAGGGCTGTTCGCGCAGGCCGGAGACGTTGCCGATTTCTCAAGTCAATTGTCTCTTCTCAAGGGGTCGCCGGTTTTCGGCGCGCATCTTGCGCAAGCTGCCCGTGCGAAAGCATCAAGCGAATTCTCGGCTTCGGCTACAGCTCGCCGCATCGAAAGCATCTACCGGCAAGAGCTCGGTATTGCGAATGCGAATCCGGCTGATAAAGATTCCCTTCGATGATGCCTATGCGAGCTGTTCTGCTTTGGGGAGGGCTTCTGGTTCTTTCTGCTTGCGCGACGAAGACTTTCAGCCCAGATCAGGCTCCCGAGTACACAATCACCCGGAGCTTTACGCCTTTCTATAGCGAGCGTCCGGTGGCGGGAGCCACGACCGACATTTCCTTGAGCGAAAAGACTCGTGTGAAGTTGCTTCGTAAGGAGATGGGATACAGTCTGGTTCAGCTTGAGGACTCCCGCGAAGGCTACGTTGCCAACAAGAACATGGTCGTCGCTCCGCCAGGATCTCAGGACAGACCCTTCGGCTCGACCGTTGACGAATCCCGGCCCAAACCGCGTAGAAAAAAGCGCATCATCCGCGCGACCGCTACCCCCACCCCTGTCTCGCTGAGCGAGCAACCGGCCCCGACCCCGCAGGAGGCAGCTACGCCACCCTCAGCCACTCCTACCCCTCAAACAGCGCCAAACGAGCCCCCTGTTCCCACGCCCGCGCCAACGCCCACGCCAACACCTCAGGCGACTCCCCTGGAGAAGCCAAAGTTTCGCCTCTAGCATCGAAATCGCGCCGGGGCTCTCCCTAACCTAGCGTAGCGTAGCTAAAGATCCCCGTATCCCCAGACATCTTTCAGCGGGGGATTGCCCGCCAGCACGTTTCCGATGATTTTCCCCGACATCGTCGCGGCCTCCACACATCCCGCGTTTAACCCATTCACCGTCCAATCTCCGGCAAGGTAGAGGTTCGAAAATCCGCTCTTATAGCCCGTCAGGCGCGAGGACGTGCTTCCACTGATCGAAAGCACATAGCGATCCGAGGGGTCAATATTCGCCCGATAATAGATATCGACGAGCGAATTCAAATCGAAAGCGCCGGCCTCGAAATTCTTTGGCCACCACCTCTTGCTGTCCCTGGTCAACCAGGTATTAGAGATCTCCTTTACGACCTTCAACGCATCTTGAGGAGTTTTCGTCTCGGACGGCGGTGGGATTCCCCCTTCCATCGGACCGCAAAAATAGGAAATGTTTCTAACGTTGGATGATGAAGGGTAGTCCTCGCGTCCGATGAGTTCGCTCATGTCCGCCCAGGTGTCCATCGGCTCGACATATGCGTCCATGACCGGACTCTGGTCATTCCATCCCAATTCTTAGAGATCCTTGTTCAGCCATGCTTGGAACGCCATCGTTCGC
>DASTFP010000111.1:0-8255 GCA_035719865.1 Terrimicrobiaceae bacterium
GGCGATCCGTCGTCTTCGTGCTACGGTTACGGCGTCTCCCGGTGTTATCCGTGAATTGCGCGATCCAAAATCTGCTTTTTGGCGACTTCCAAACACAAGGCATGAGGAGAGCGGTTAGAGTATAGGTTAGAGCATCCATGTAAATCCGTCAACGTCCACTGTTGCCAAAAGCTGATAAAATGGACTTCTGCGGACGTCCGCGGTCCTCTGTTGTCGAATCTGGGGTTCGAATCCCCATACCTCCACCAATCCCGCGATAGCGGGATCAAATGACATCTGTGGGGATGAGAACTTGTTCGACCGCCAGGCGCGTAAGCGCCACTCCTCGAGCGAAGCCAAATTGGCAGAGCTCGCCGCAGGCGAGATAATCCCCATACCTCCACCAATCCCGCGATAGCGGGATCAAATGACCTCTGCGGGGATGAGAATTTGTTCGACTGCCAGGCACGTAAGCGACGCTCCCTGAGCGAAGCCAAATCGGCAGAACTCGCCTCCTCCAAGAATTCGGGCTTGTTTTTGGAGCGAACAGGCGGTGAAATTGTCTAAGCCTCCAGAAATAATCAGGCGATGCCCTACGAACAAGTAACGCGTCCGGTTCCCGCGCCGGAGGCTTTCAGACAAACGGGAAGCGAGGCCGTGCAATCTCAGGCGGCCTTGCTTTTGTTACTCGGCCGGCAACTGCGTGGCGACGACCAGGCCCTCCGGGCGAGCGCGACGGCCGTCGGCAGGGAAGCGCAGGTCGAAGTAATTCCAACGGAGGATGAGGCCGAGTTTCCCGTTCCCCGTCTGCGCGTAACAGGAGAGCGCGTGGGCGCGGCCGACGTGCAGCGCGGGTTGGCTCAACGGTATGGTCGTCTGATGAAGCGTCAGTGCCCGGTCGAGCCGGGAACCCCGGAGTTGCCCGAAGCCCTTGGCGAGGCCGCGGAGCGCCTTTACGCGAATCCGGAACCCGCCAACGCAGCGGAGTTGATGGAGGGTTGCTTGCGGCATCCCGACGAGCTCACGCGGGTAGCCGCGGCGGCTTCGTATTTCGCGCTGAGCACGCGTCCCCAGCGGTTGCTCAGGATTCTCGTGCGTGGCACGCGCAGTTCCGAACCGCTCGTTCGCGACGTCGCCGCGACGGCCTTGGCGCGGGTGGCGCCCGAACACGCGCGGCTGCGACAGATGATGAAACGCGGCCCATCGCGCTCCGGAGGAGAACCAAGCCACACGGCGCTGTTTGTGCACGGCACTCTGGCTCGGAATCATGAATGGTGGCAGCCGGGCGGCAGCTTTCACGCCTACATGAAGGATACGATTCGTCCTGATGTCTACAGTGCCGATGATCGCTTCGAATGGTCTGGCGGCTACAGCGACGCGGCGCGCGACATCGGCGCGGACGAATTGCGCGTGTGGATCAATCAGCACAACCTCGCCGGCCTCGACTTGTTCGGTCACAGCCACGGCGCCAATGTGACCATGCAAGCCACCAAGTTCGGCCTGCAGGCGGGCAAACTTGTGCTCCTGAGTTGCCCGGTTCACGTTCACAAATACCTGCCCGATTTCGCACAGGTGCTGAGCGTTGTCTCGATCCGCGTGCATCTCGACCTCGTCATTCTTGCGGATCGCGGTGGCCAGCGCTTCCATCACCCTCAGATCCAGGAAAACGTCTTGTCGATCTGGTTTGACCACGGTGCCAGCCACAAACCGCAGGTCTGGCAGCAACACAACGTCCCCGCGCTGCTTTAAGCGCGGCGGGTTGCGATCGATGAACCTCGGCGGAGCGGCACGCCTTTACGCTTGCAATGCCCTTTGGCGCGCGACCGGCTCGCTGGCTGCCGGCCGCGGCCTGCTCAACGCGCTTGGCTCTCGCGATGAGAATCTGCAAGCGCTCGCGGGAACGTTTCTCGCTCAAGGAGGCAGGAAGGCTGAGCCGCTCCTGGAGGAAGCGCTGGCCAAACGTGAGCATCTACCGCTTGTGCTCACCCTTCTCGGTGATATCGGCGACCCGAAATACGAAGCCGAGCTACGGCGGCTCAGCCATGACCCCGAGGCTCGTGTCGCGGCAGCCGCCAGGAGTGCCTTGCAGGTGCTGAAAGCCCGAACGGGCGGACGTTAAGTTCGGCCCCGTCCCGATTGGGGGTCAGGAATATCCGCCCATTTCCAATGACTTTGATCTTGAGCCCGGGGCCGCTTGAAACTTTGCTTCGACGATGTCTCTGAGAGCAGTTTTGATCGATTTGGACGACACGCTGATCGTGGACGAGGCGGTGTCGCGCGAGGCGTTAGAGGCAGTGGCTCGTCTTGCCCGGGACCGGCATGGGGCGGAAGCGGAACGGTTCGCTCGTGAGGCAGCGGAACAAGCCAGGATCCTCTGGCAGGCGGGTCCTTCCCAGGCGTTTTGCCGCAGCCTCGGCATCAGCGCCTTTGAGTGCCTTTGGGGAAATTTCGAGGGGGAAGGAGAACTCAGCGAGCTTAGGAAGTGGGCGATGGGCTTTCGCGAGCAAGTCTTCGATCACGCATTGCGGCAGCAGATGATCGAAACTGCGGATGGTTCGCGCGACCTCGCTCACGCCTTTAGCCGGGAGAGACGCCTCCTGCAACGCCTCATGCCCGATGCCCGTGAAACGCTCGCGCGACTTTCCGCGAGGTATTCGCTGGGAATGCTGACCAACGGCGCTCCGGACCTCCAAAGAGAGAAGATCACGGCGAGCGGTCTCGAGAGCTTCTTTAAGGAGATAGCCATTTCCGGCATTTACGGCCTCGGCAAGCCGAGGCCCGAGATCTTTCTTCACCTGACCGATCGGCTTGGGGTCGCTCCCGGAGAAGCCGTCATGGTGGGAAACAGCCTCGAAAGGGACGTGGCAGGAGCTCGGAATGCCGGGATCGCATCCGTCTGGTTGAGGGTTCCGGGATCGGAGGAGCATGCGTCGGTCGAGCCCGATTTCTCGATCACTGGCCTTGCGGAGCTGCCTGCGTTGCTTGAACAGGTCGATAAGTGCAGCAAATGAGAATGGAAACGCGTGCTCGTTCCAGGCCCGTCGCATCCCGGTCCCGTCCGAGCGCCCCGCTTCCTCCAGAACGGAGCTGGCTTGTTCTGTTTAGCGGTTTTCAGGACGCGCCGTAAGGTCCCTGAACGATCGCCGCCAGAGCAAGAAGACGGCCGGTGCGGCCCTTCTCACGGCGATAGGAATAGTACTTCTGGGGGCTGGAGGCCGTGCAGATACCGCAATCAAAGACGTCCCGCACACCCGCTTCACGGGCCTGGCGAAGAAGCTCTGCGGCGAAGTCGATCTCGTAGTTCGGAGGACGAATGCAAGGGGAGATTTGCATGACGATCTCCGAGGGATCGCTGCCGAAGGCCTCGCGCATTTTCGCAATGGCCCGCGGAACTATTCCGAGCTCGGCACCCTTCTTGCCCGCGTGCAACAAGCCGATCGCGCGAGCTTGCCTGTCCGCAAGGTAGACTGCGGCGCAGTCGGCCACATAGATCGCAAGGCACAACCCGGGCCGATTCGTGATGAGCCCGTCGGCGCCCGGGATCGGCGCGGTTTCCGCTGTATCGGCCCGGGCGACCAGGCTCCCGTGGACCTGTTCGGCAGCAACAAACGGGATCCCTGAAAAACCGAGCGTGTCTGCCGTCGCGCGGTGGACCGAACCGAGGCGGGCAAGCGCCGTTCCTCGATCCGTTACGACGTCGATTTCCGGACAACGCTGAATAAATGCTGCCCGAAGGAATGCCAGAGCATCGAGCGCTGGAAAAAACTCCGCGGGGCAATGCGCCGGGCCGCCAATCGATAAATCGCGATCGGTCGATTGCACCTGGCGAAAGCCGGAATGAAGCGGACGCGCTTGGTCCTTATTTCCCCGGCCCGCCGGGAGTCTTCTTCTTCTTTTGCTTCGGGGCAGGCGACGGCGCGGGCTGCAAGATGGGCGCGACAGGATCCTCTTTGCTAAAAGCGCGCGGTAATCTGGCCTGCGGCTTTTGGGGATTGGTAACCTTCTGAAATCGCTTGCGCTCCGTTGTATTGAGTGCCTGCGGGTTCAAAGGCCGCACCAGAGGGTCCTCGAAGAGTTCGACGTATTGGGTATCCAGCGAAAGCGCGAGATCGTAGCTCGCCATTGCTGCGATGTAGTCAAAGCGTGCCTGGAGGACGTTGGTCTGAGCTTGGAGAAGCTGCACCTGAGCGTTGAGGACATCGAGCTGGGTTCCCGCACCCGCGTCAAGGCGCTCCTTGGAGAGCCGGAGCGCCTCCGTCGCCTGCACGACGCTGGCGGTCTGGCTTTCGATGGTTTCTTGAGCCTGCTGCAAGTTCGAAATCGCCTGCTGGACGTCGAGAACGACCTGGCGAACCCCATTGTCGTAATTGTTCTTCGCCTGCATCAGCTGGGCCTTGGCCTGCGCCACACGCCCATAGGTAGCTCCGCCGTCCCAAACGTTCCATGTGCCGGTGCCCCCAAAGAACCATCCGCCGATTGCGTTCGAGAGATTCGGGGTGGCGAGATCGTTCGTGAATTGATACCCGGCATTCGCATTGATGGATGGGAACCAGCCTGCGATCGCGACGGTCACATTGGAGGCGTTGGCAAGAATTGTCTGCCGCTGGGCCTTGAGCGATGGATTGCGCGCGATTGCGACGCGGATCGAGGTATCCGTATCGATCTTGCGCGGACTGTAACCGAGGGTGCCAACAATATTAAACGGCACCTCGCTCGGGTGGCCTCTTGGATAGTCCATGCCAAGAAGCCTGACGAGCTGGTAGGTGGAGATGCGGTAGGCATTTTGCGCCTGGATGAGAGGAGGCAAAGCATTGGCGAGCTGCACTTCGGCTTGGAGGACATTAAAGCGCGGCACTGTGCCAGCTTCGTAGCGGTTCTGCTGGTCTTTGACCTGCTGTTGGAGCAGCGCCACGTTTTGCTCCTGTGCGACAATCAACGCCCGGTTGAGAACGACCTGGTAGAACTGACTGATTACCTGGGAGACAATATTGTCGATGACTGATCGCAGACTGAAGAACGCGCTGTCATACGCGGCGCTGCCGGCCTTGATGCCGGCAATGGTGGCGCCGCCATCGAAGATCAACTGAGTGGCCTGGAACTGAATGTTCCAGGTCTGGTTCTGAACCGCGCTACTGCCACCGGTGGGAACTGAGATGACGGTGGGCCGGCCGCCGCTCGGATTCGGAATTTGGACAGAGCTGACGCTCCGTCCGCGCCCGTCGATTAATTCAACGCCAGAGCCTCCCCTGCCACTCCCATTGGTTACCAGGTCCTCCTGCTGTTTCGTATAACTCGAGTTGACTTGCAACTGTGGAATCGCTTGCGAGGCAACTTCGATCAGCTGGCCCCGGGTCAGGCGAATCTGCTGAATCGCATTGAGAATGTCAGGGTTCTGCTTGAGCGCAATCTGAACGGCGTCATTGAGCGTCATATCCGGCACGTTCGGGTTGCGCTGCTTGGCAATGAGAGTAGCAAGCGACTTCTCGAATTCCGCCAACATCATCTTTTGCTGCATTGCCAGCGCCTCGCTGTCCTTGAGCGTGCTTGTCTCCGGCGTTCGAGTCAGCGGTTCCGGGAGCTGGGCTGGACTAGGCAGGGGCAAGTTGAGCTGCTCGGAGAGCGTCTGGGCGTCCTGAAGAATCGGGGTCGGCATTGGTGGCACCGCGAGGGGCATCGTGCCATCGGGAAGCGGCGTCGGAGCCGGGGTCGGCAAGAGCGTCGGAGGGGGGGCCGGAAGCAGTTTTCCATCCGCAGGCGGCGTCGGGATCGGAACCGGTGAAAGGGCCGGAAACGGGGATGGTGTCGGGACGGTCTGCGGCGTCAGCAGAGGACTCGTTACGGGGGTCGGGGTCGGGGCCTGGGCATTGGCGGGAATGATCGCGGAAAGGACGGCGGCGATCCCGCCAAGAAGGACCAGAGAGGCGCTGGGATTCTTCAGTCTGAACATGAGCTTTGTTTGCTGAGGCAGTAGGAATGCACCTTTTCGTAGATACTCAGCCAAGCTTTTTGTTCCTCGGACGGCAACAAATCCATGATTTGCGAAAGATTATGCACGATGCCCTGACGAATCTTGTCGACGAGCGCGCTTCCCTTCCCGGTGATCTTCACCAGAACTTTGCGACGATCACTGGCCGCATGAGAGCGTTCCACGTAGCCGAGGATCTCGAGGCGATCCACGAGGCCAGTGGCCGCGGCGGTTGAGTGGTTCATCTTCTCCGCAATCTCGCTCATGGACAGGAAGTCATGATTCGCGATATGCCCCAACAGGAAGAACTGGGGAAAGGAAACCTGACCCCTCGAGAGCTCCTCCGAGAGGCGCAGCATCAAGCAGCGTTGAAGCGTCATCATGATGTCCGCGAGCCGTTCAACATCAGGGCGTAGACCAGGTTTTGTCAGCTCGATCACGGGGTTTGATTAACTCTCTTTAGAATTAAGAAAACTTAACTATCTGTCAACGGGATTGGATGGGGGTCTATTCAGGGCTTGAAGACGCGGTCGCCCGGGGCGGGAGCTCCGCTGGCGATGTCAGCGATGAGGAAGGGGGGATTTTTCAAATTACTCATGCGCAGATTGGCGGTTTCCTTCTGATCGCGGATACAGACCAGGAGGTCGCCCGATTCCGCGCCCTGGAAGGTGGTCGCATCGATCAGGACGAAGCGATCCTCCTTGCTCACGGTCTTGATGATTCCGATGAGGCGGGGAACTTGCGCTTGGGGAGGCCTGCTTTTGCGGGGAAAGAGGTTCTGGATCTTTCCGACCCAGGAGAACACGCCTCCGAATGGCCGCTTCGGCTTCGGCTGGACGGCGTGGGCAACCGATGTCTGGCCGCCCGGTGGCTTCGGCTCCTTCGCGACGCACCCAATTGCCAGGAGGCAACAGGCCGCGAGGCAGGCGAGCAAGTTCAAAGCTCGTCGAAGACCCGCCGCGCCGCCGGCTGCAACAAGAGAAGTCGATTTTGGGGACTTCACTCGAGGCTCTAGCCTCTGCATCCTCCGGCACCGCAGCCGCATGAGGGCGTGTGCGTGTGCATGTGACCACCTTGAACGGAAGTCAGCACGCTGACGCTCCCCGCAATGATGCGTTTGATGGGCTCTCCAGTCTGGGGATGCTTTACGAAGGCCGGGTCTTTGATGCTCTGCTTGAATTCATAGCGCCTGGGGTCCTCGCCCTTGCTGGCGGGGATGGTCTCATAAACGTAGGTGGGCATGGCGAAGTGATGAGCGAGACTTCGGCGGTGACAAGAAATTTCTCACGGATATCGGCGACACAAGCCGAGTTCACTTGCAAGCCGACAAATGTCGCTTCACATGTTTTTTGTG
The DNA here is from genome assembly GCA_035719865.1 of Terrimicrobiaceae bacterium. GTDB lineage: Bacteria > Verrucomicrobiota > Verrucomicrobiia > Chthoniobacterales > Terrimicrobiaceae > DASTFP01. The sequence goes on from DASTFP010000111.1 coordinate 7,299, forward strand.
CGACCTGTTTGCTATCTTGGCCCTGAAGGAACGTTTTCCCATATTCTCGCCCGCAAGAGATTTGGGAGGCGGGCGATTTTGTTGCCTTGCCCCACAGTGGAAGCTGTCTTCGAGCGGGTGCTGTGCGCGCCGGAAAATCTAGGGATCGTTCCGATCGAAAACTCGAGTGGCGGAACCGTCTACGACTCCGTGGACCTGCTCATCCGTCATGCCGGTCGCGTCTTTATTCATGAGGAACTCGCTTTGGACGTGCGCATCGCTCTGCTGGGGCGCCATGGGAAGGCGATCACGAAGGTCTTCTCGCATTTTGTGCAGATCAAGCATCATGCGGAGTGGTTGAAAGCAAGGCATCCGCGTGCGCGCCTGCACGCCGTTGCCAGCACCGCAGTGGCGGCGCAGAAGGCGGCTGCAAGCAGCCGCGCGGCAGCGCTGGCCTCTCCCGGCGCGGCTGAAGTTTATGGCCTGGAAGTGCTTGAGTTACCCTCCCTTAGCCAGACCGTCAACGTGACGCACTTTTTCGTTATCGGAGCGACGACAGGCAGTTCCAGGGTAGAATCGGAAAAAACCGCCCTGGTCGCGGCCCTACCAAACGTCTGCGGGAGCCTCCACAAATTCCTGGGACCCTTCGCGCGCGAAAAGGTCAATCTCTCCCGAATCGTTTCACGGCCCGTCCCGGGCAAGCCGCAAACGTATGTGTTCTTTCTCGAGATCGACGGCGACCCACAGTCGATCGCGGTCAATCGAGCACTGCAACGGGCAGGCGCGCTCGCGGAGTCGATGACGAACCTCGGTTGCTACCCCGCGCGAAGACGTTTCAAATCGTAGGTTGCAAAGACCTCGCCCTTTTGCCAATCACAAGTGTGCTTATGAAGCGTGCTGCGATCTTATTTGTTATTCTCGCCTCGGGGTTGAACGGACAGGAGGCTACAACCATCACCGTGCGGAAAGGCGACACGA
>DASTFP010000112.1:0-4148 GCA_035719865.1 Terrimicrobiaceae bacterium
CTGTTGAGTACTACATTAAGCGCCACGGATGCAATGTGTTTCAGCCGGTCCAGGCCGTCGAGATTCTCGAGCAGAACCGTGGTCCCGCCCCTGGCGAGATCGGATCCGCCAGGCATGTAAACTGCGAAGAATCAGCAATGATTAGCGTTAGGAAACTTCCGCCGCGTGAGTAATCATTGTTTCTCGATACCCGACATCCTCATCGCTTCCGGGAAACTGGATTCGGTCGTCAGCAGGCGTGCGAGGTAGGTATCGGACTTTGGCAATCTGACCCAGCCGGAGATCTTCCCGGGGTGTTCCAAACGCGAAAAGATCGCCCTGGCGATCTTGCTGCGAGGCACTGATCTCTCACCGAAGCCCCCGGGCCGATTGCTCGACCAGAATTTTACCATGTCCACACCATCCTCCGTTTGGAGCCCCAGGAACACCACGGAGTGTCCATTCTCGTTTTTTCCGACCGCGTCCGTCCAAAAAATCTTCAGGAAGTCACCCGGCCGGGCAGCGGAGAAATCGGTGAAGTTTCGTCCGAGGCCCAACTCATTGAAAAGCCGCGCTGTTCCGGGACCATTCGCGTTCCAGCGTCCCCAGATGCTTTCTCCGTCGGGCAGGGTGTCGGTCCCATCGGGTCGCAGCCGGGGAACGAGAGCGTCCCATGTTGTTCGCGACAGCGAGATCGAGCCGTTGTCGTGCAGAGCTTTCAGTGTCTTCAGGAAGACCAGGTAGGTTGCGCCGGAGCAGTAGGCGGGCCTTGCGCCCTCGGGCCGCAACCGGACATCATCCGCGACAATGACGGAGGAGGCGAGGGCCTTGTGCGCATCAAGGTCGGTAGCGTAGCCGCCTCCCTTCGGCATGGCCCGGGCTGCTTCGATCACGATTCGGTTGAAATCCGCGAGCAGCGTCGAAACTGTCAACAGAAGCGAAATCAGCGCTCGCGAAATCATCTGCTGTAAACAAGATTCGCTTTATCATGACCGCAAGGAGGATTTTCTGGGGCCTCTTCTTCGTCCTCGTCTGCCTGGTCGCCTTGGGCGCCTGGTGGACTTCGTGGGTAGCCGACTGGAAAAAGGAGAGAGCGGTTCGCCCTTCCGGCGGATTCTACTTTCCCGGACGCCACGAATTTTACGTGCCGCAGTTTTCCCAGGCGGATCCGAGGTGGGGAGCGGACGCCCTCGGTTCGACCTCGGGCAGCCTTGCGGCCGAGGGTTGCGCCGTGGCCTCCGCGGCAATGACGCTGGCGAGTTACGGGGTGGACGTGGATCCCGGTCGTTTGAACAAATTTCTGACAACGCTGCCGGGAGGTTACACCCCGCAGGGATGGATTTATTGGGAGAAGGCCGCGGAATTCGACTCGGCATTCAAGCCGCGTCTGCTGCCACACTACGAGAGCTTGCCCTCCTATTTCCTGATAGATCGAAACCTCTACGACAGGAATCCCGTCATTGCGCGGCTGCGATATCCCAACGGGATAACGCACTTCGTGGTCATTTGCGGGAAGGAAGGGTTCGACTACCTGATCCGCGATCCCGGTCCCGGCGGGAAGAGGGGAGTTTATGCGCTGAAGCACTTCGGCAGTCCCATCGAGGCGATCCGCTTTTACCGTAAGCCGTAGTCGGATCGACCGCTGCCGCGGCGGCTCCGGGGAAGGCTCCCCGGTGAGCTCAGCTCACGAACCTGTTCGCGTTAAGTGTGCCACTCGACATCCCTGGCCTCTTGAAACGCCCTGGCGAAGGCCCTGAGGCGTTGAGGATCGAGCGGACCGAGGAACCTTCCCTCTTCGCGAAGCGCCGAACCAACGATGAAGCCGTCCGCCCAGGGCATGTAACGCGAGATGTTCTGCGATGTCATTCCCGAGCCGATAACGACAGGAACATTCGCGGATTCCTTAAGCTGCTTCAGTTCCTTGAGTTTCGGAGGTTCCCCGGTTCGCGGCCCGGTGATAATGACACCATCCGCGAAAAAGAACTCCGCTTGTCTGACGACGTCGATGAGGTCGAGGTCCGCTGTCAGCGCATGCGAGCAATGTTTCTTGTTCATGTCGGCGAAGACCTTGATATCGTTGCAGCCGAGTTCCGCGCGTTTTCTTAGCAGGCGGCCGGCGCAGCCTTCGATGAGGCCTGCGCCTCCGATATGCGCGAAGACGTAACCTTCCACCCGGACGAAATCGAGATCGGCTTCGCAAGCGATCTCAAGGGCTGCCTCGTTCGCAGCTTCAAGCAATTGGATTCCGACCGGACCGTCAAAGCGACGCCGTACTTCCTTGGCGATCCGCTTCATCAGCACGATGCCCAATGGATCGAGCGGCGGTTTGATGTAAGGAATATCATGACTGTTCTCGAGCACGATCACGTCCACCCCCGCCTTGAGATACTGGTCGAGATCGGCCAGCGCATTACCGATCACGGCCTTGCTGCTTCCGGCATAGCGTGGCGCTCCGGGCAGCGGGAGGACGCCAATCATCGCCGCCAGAAACTTATCCGGTAGCATTCGCATGACACAGGAGAGTCTGATTCAAGAAATGGACGTTGGCCACGCCTGATTGGCGAACGGGCATTCGAGGATAAAATCAGGGCGTAGATTTGGTGCAGCCACACTCTTGACTGAGTAGGCTCCTTTTCCGCCGGTGAGCTAGTCCCTTGTCAAGGATTCGACTTGGGAAACACAGCCTGGAGTAATGCCTGCAGTTCCTTCCAGGATTCCTGGTCGGCTTTGGCGTCGTAAGCGACGTCGATGTCAAACTTTTTTCCTGCCTCGTCTGCTGCGGGATTGCTGAAGCCGTGCTTCGCGCCGGGGTAGGAGATGAACTTGAAGTCAGCGCCGGCCTCCTCCATCTCTTTCTTGAACGCCGCGACTTTCTCTGGCGGAATGAAGGAATCCGCTTCGCCGTGACAAACGAGCACCTTTGCCTTTACGGGTCTTTCGATCGCCATGAGGCCGCCGAGCGATCCGTGAAAACTCGCGACCGCATCGAGATCCATCCCCTGTCGCGCTGCGTTCAGAACGATTGCGCCTCCCATGCAATACCCAATGGCGGCAATTTTCTCTGGATCAACGGTCGGTTGCTCTTTCAGGGCCTTCAACGCCGCTCGGAAGCGAGCCAGGGCCACTTGAGGATCCTTCATGACGGAAGCTGCAAAGGCGCCCGCATCTTTCGGGTGATCCGCCACTTTTCCATCGCCATACATATCCACGGCCAGCGCCGTATAGCCAAGTTCCGCGAGTTGCTTCGCCCGGCTGCGGGCGTAATCGTTAAGACCCCACCACTCATGCACAACGAGGATTCCCGGACGCTTGCCGGAGATCGCGTCGTCCCACGCCAGGAACCCTTTGAGAGTTGTCCCCCCTTCGGAATAGCTGACTTCCTCGGTCTTGATCGATGCCTTTAATGGGAGGGAGAACAGAACCGCCGCGAGGGCGCACTTAACCAGCGTCTTCATAATTTCAAGCTACTCGTCGTTGCGTTTCCTTAAAATCAGATTCCTGCGATATTTTTAAGGTCGTTTTCTATGTCTGATGCCGCTTCTCACCCGCCTCAAGATCATTTCGCCGGAAGTCTGATCGAGCGTTTGGATCCCGCCCTGGATGCGTTCCTTGATTCCGCTGCGCGCGTTGAGACGGTCTGCGAAGGTTTCGTATGGAGTGAGGGACCTGTCTGGAAGGATGGCGCGCTGCTTTTTTCCGACGTTCCGGCAAATATCCTCTACCGATGGGGTCCTGGATCAAAGCAAGCCGAGGTTTTCTTGGAGCCTAGCGGGGGAATCGCCACAAATCCGGATTTTGTCGAGCCAGGGTCAAATGGACTCGCACTGGATCGCGAAGGCCGGCTGCTCCTCTGCCAGCACGGCGCGCGAAGGGTCGTCCGGCTCGAGGACGATAAGCGCACCCAGACGGTGCTTGCCGACCGCTTTGAGGGACGCCGGTTTAACAATCCGAATGATCTTGTCGTCCACAGCTCCGGCGCGGTCTACTTCACGGACCCTTCCTATGGCTTTAAGGGGCGTGATGCTTCCCCGCTTAAGGAGATAGCCTGGAATGGCGTTTATCGCATCGCTCCGGATCAAACGGTCAGCCTTCTGACGAAAGACCTGCCCTTTCCCAACGGCATCGCATTCAGTCCGGACGAAAAGACGCTCTACGTCGCCGTGAGTGAC
>DASTFP010000113.1:0-10292 GCA_035719865.1 Terrimicrobiaceae bacterium
ATACGCAATTATAAGTTAATCCGAGCTAGACTAATGCAGTATTGGGAGTTCTCATTCAAGGGCGAGTCTTCCACTTGATTGAGCAGCCGAGGCTGGGTTTTTGGGGCGATGGGGGTTCAGAGCCGGTGAGGAGCGAGTCGAGGGCCCGACGCATTTCGCGCCCGGTCACGGGTTTGCCGTTGCCAGGGGTGCTATCGTCGAGGCGTCCATGGTAGGCAAGGCGGCGACGGGAATCGTAGAGGAAGAAGTCTGGAGTGCATTGGGCGCCGTAGACCTTTGCGATGTCCTGGCTTTCGTCATGGAGCAGCGGGAAGGGGAATTTGTGATCGACGGCCATTTCGCGAAGTCTGTGCGGAGCGTCGTCGGGATACGCGGCTGAGTCGTTCGAGCAGACCGCCACGAATGTGACGCCCTCATGGTAACTATGGGCGATACGGAGAATCTCCTCGCGAACGTGGACAACATAAGGACAATGCCTGCAGATGAACATGATAAGCAGCGCTCGATCGGACGGCAGGGAAGAGAGAGAAATCACGCTTCCGGTGACGACGTCGGGGAGGGAGAAATCGGCCGCGGGGGTTCCGAGCGGGATGGACTGGAGTGATTCGATAGCCATGCTTGAATTTTGCAACCTGCCGGGCGGGTTGGCAACCATGTCAGCGCGGAGTTGACCGCGCCCGCAGTTTTCGTATAGCCAGCGCAGGCAGATGAACAGAATCCATATCGCCAGGAATCGACAGTCGCTCGGCCAGTTCTCTCCGGAAGAGGTTGCGGAGGGTTTGGCCTCGGGGAAGTTCCTTGCGACCGACCTGGGCTGGCGAGAGCCGATGGAACAGTGGATGCCTCTTTCGGAGTTTACGGATCTTCCTCAAGTCGTAGGGTCCAACCTTCCGCCGGCCCTTCCCGAGGCTCCTCCCGAAGCACCGCCTGAGCCTGCGTGGGAGCGCCGCAGGCAACTCGGCACCCTTTCCGCTCTGACGCAATCGGTTCGCCAGGTCCTCTCCGTGCCAGTTGCCACCTTCAAGGCAATGAAACGAGAGGGTGGCCTGGCGACGCCGTTGTTCTTCTATCTCATCGTTTCGACGCTCACTTCGTGGGTGGCGATGGGTTACCAACTCGCCGTCGTCTTGATGAATCCGGAGGGCATGCTGGGACCGCTGGCGAAGAGCCTGAGTACGACGTCCATAATTGGAGTGCAGATCATCTCGATGGCATTGGTCCCGATTCTGATCGCTGCGACGGCGTTCTGCGCCGCCGGCATTTTGCACCTCGTCTTTATGCTGCTTGGCAACAGCGGGCAATCGTTCGAAGTAACTTTTCGGTCCTATTGCTATGCCGTGGCGCCGGCCTCAATTTTCAGGCTCATTCCGATTTGCGGAGACGTATTTTTCTTCGTCACGGCCCTGGTGTTGCTGATTTTTGCGTTGCGCGAGACGCTCCGCGTGGATGGCGTTCGAGCCACGATCGGCGTCGTTCTCCCCGCTTTGTTGTGCTGCGGTTTCTTTTGGGCCGGCGCGGTGCTTGCTGCGGGGGCGTTGGCGCAGGGCGTGCCTAGGTAATCACGAAAACCGGACCGGGTTCATCCTGGCGGGCGCAGTGGATGCTTGCCCGAGCCGAGCATCCGGTGAGGGCGACGGCCCGCGCGGCCGAATCGAGCGCGAGCTGTGGAGAGTTGCAGTCGCGGCTAAGGTGGCCAAGGATGACACGCTCAAGGGGCGCTTCCAGCTCGGACAAGACGCGCGCGGCGGCGGAGTTGGAAAGATGTCCATGGCGGGAGAGGATCCGCTGCTTTACTGACCAGGGCCGGCGGGAGTCCTTTTGAAGAAGTTCCTCATCGTGATTTGTTTCGATGAGGAGAACGCGAATCCCGCGCAGCATTTCGAAGACGAGCCGGGTGGCGTAACCGAGATCGGTGAGCACACCAAAGCAGGAACCACTTGAGGAAATGCGAAAGCCGACCGGATCGGCGGCGTCATGCGGGACCGAGAAGGCGCGGATCGCGAAGCTTCCAAGAGAAAATTCGGAGCCCGTTTCGAAGAGCCTCCAATCTTCGTGCGCCAGGCCGGAGTCTCGAAGTGCCCGGGCCGTCAAGGGATTGCAAAAAAGCGGCAAGTGTTGGTGATGCGTCAGCAGCACTTTTAGGGCGCTGGTGTGATCACCATGCTCGTGGGTGAGAAGGATGCCGGAAAGCTGTTCGGTGGAGCTGCCCATCGCCATCATCCGCGCCTCCAACTGGCGCGCGCTGAGTCCGGCGTCGACGAGGAATGCGGCCGATTCGTTGCGCACGAGAGTAGCGTTTCCCTCGCTCCCGCTGGCAAGCGTGATCACCTCAAACATGTTCATCAACTCAAGCAGCGATTTGAATTTGCGACAAGGAATTGCAGCCCCCTCTGCGAACATGGCAACGTTTGGCAGACTATGCAGCAGTATCACCGCCTTCTTCGCCTCGTTCTCGAGAACGGAAAGTTCAAATCCGACCGCACCGGGACGGGCACTTATTCAATTTTCGGCGCGCAGGAACGCTTCGACCTTGGCGACTCGTTTCCCCTCCTGACCACGAAAAGACTTCATCTGCGTTCAATCATTCACGAGTTGCTCTGGTTCTTGAAGGGCGACACCAACGTTCAATATTTGCGTGGGAATGGCGTTACCATTTGGGACGAGTGGGCCGACGAGCATGGAAACCTAGGCAGAATTTATGGGGCCCAATGGCGGGACTGGCGCCGGCCGGACGGGGGTCGCGTGGATCAGATCGCCCGGCTGATCGAGGACATCAAGCAAACTCCCGATAGCCGTCGGTTGATTGTGACGGCGTGGAATCCCGGCGAGTTGGATCAGATGGCGCTCGCACCATGCCATGCCTTGTTTCAGTTTTACGTGCTGGAGGGCGGGTTGAGCTGCCAGCTGTACCAGCGCAGCGCGGACTTGTTTCTTGGCGTTCCCTTCAATATCGCGTCCTACGCATTGCTGACCATGATGATCGCGCAAGTCTGTGGTTTGCGGGCAGTGGAGTTCATCCATACTTTTGGCGATTTGCACCTCTACGCCAATCACATCGATCAGGCTCGCGAGCAGCTCGCCCGCGAGTGCCGTCCTCTTCCACGCATGAGACTCAATCCCGCAGTCAAGTCGATCGAGGGCTTTTGCTTCGAGGATTTCCGTCTCGAAAACTACGATCCCCATCCTGCCATCAAGGCCCCGATCGCGGTGTGAAGGCTATCGCCGCGATGTCGTTGAACCGCGTCATCGGTTCCCAAGGCAGGATTCCCTGGCACTTGCCCGAGGATTTGCAGTTCTTCAAACGGACGACGCTGGGGCACGTCGTCCTCATGGGTCGCAAGACCTACGAATCGCTGGGCCGGCCGTTGCCGGGACGCGAGAACTGGGTGGTGAGCAGCACGTTGATCCCAGGCGTGAGGGTCATCCGGGACCTTTGCGAAATCGCGGAGCCTGGGGGAGGCCGCGAGCTGTTTCTGATCGGCGGGGCTCAGCTCTACGCGAAGCTGCTGCCAAGGTGCTCCCATCTCTTCCTGACGCTGGTCAGGCGTGAAGTCGCCGGGGACACTTTTTTCCCGCCTTTCGAAAACGCGTTCCGCCGCGAGGAGGTGATCTTTGATTCCGCGGAGATGGAGATCCGAAGATACGGGCGCGTCGCGGAACTAACTGAAAGTTAGGTTTTTCACCCCTGATGCTGCGGCGGCATTGAGAACGTCGACGATCCGTTCGTGCCTGGTCTGGGGGTCGGGGCGGATGATGACGGGATCTTCGGCGCCGAATTTGCTTATGGTGTCCTTTAGCCAACTTCTCAACTCGGGAAGATCCTTGCTCGCCGGGTTATCGTATACCTTGTTGTTCATCTGGACTTTTCCATCCGGGAAGATGTCGATGATTATCGGGGTGGGGGGCGGGCCTGAGCGGGATTCGCCGCGGCCGCTGGGAAGACTAATAGTCAGTTCCTTGGGAATAATCTGGGAACCAGCTGACGCCATGAAAAACAGGAGCAGAACGAAAACGACGTCGACCATCGGCGCAATCTGAAAGCCAATGTCGCCATCCTCGCTCGTGCCGATACCTGCCATACTCCGATCTGGGATTATTTTTCCTTGTCTGCAACCGAAAAGGTGACATTGCCGACACCGGCCTTCCCGACGGTTTCCAGGAGGCCGCGCATGAACTCGTAGCGGACCTGTTTATCGGCGCGAACCAGAACGCGCACAAGGGGATTTGCGACAACCTTGGCCTGAAGCATCGGGGCCAGCTCGCCAAGCCTGACCGAGCGTTCATCGATTTCGATCACGGTCTCGGTGCTCAGGGGATTGTAGAGCACGTTGACGATCACCTGACCGGGGTTTTTCTTGGATTCCGTGGCGTCCCTCGCCACTGGCAAATTCACATCCTGGCTTGATTGGAGAACCTCGGTGGAACTGATTGACATGAAGAAGACAAGCAGGACCAGAAGGATATCGATCATGGGGGCGATCTGAAACTCCGGATCGACGTCCGGCTCAGGCTTTCGGACATGCCTCTTCCTGCCCGGTATGTGAACTTCCCGTTCAGCCATTCCCTGGTTTCAAGCCCACTCGAGAGAGGCACCGCAATGGGGGCACGGGCTCTGGCCGGGCTGAATGGCGCCATTGCAGATCGGACAGTTCGTCGTCAATGCCATGGAAACTTTGCGCGAAGAACCGGCGGCATGAACACCGGCGCCGGGATCGAAATTCTCGCCGATCTTAATCCCGGAGAGCTCATCAAACGGGATGTCTTCAACGAGGTAGTTGAGCTTATCGTCCGCGTTGACGAGGACGATCGTCGAACGATTCCGAAAGTAATAATAGAAGATGAATGCCGGTATCGCGATAAACAAACCGCTTGCCGTCGCCATGAGCACCTCGCCGATCCGCAGGGAAAGCGCGCGCGGGTCGGAAACACCGGACGTCCCCAACACCGCGAAGGCGCCCATCATTCCAATCACTGTGCCCAACAGTCCGATCATGGGAGCCACGACGCCGACGACCGAGAGATAGCTATTCTTGGTTCTCAGGACCTGCGCTTCGCGCAGTCCATGCTCGAGGAGCGCCGTTTCGACGGCATCCTTTCCCCGTCCAATACGCTCGAGTCCGCCTTTGAGGACTCGGGCGAGGTAGGCCTTGTTGGCGCGGCAGATTTCCCAAGCTTCCTGATAATTGCCAGCGCGGATGGTGGCCTGGAGTGATTCCAGCAAGGCTTTCGGCGCAAGTTGTTCGTCGCGCAGCGCCAGGAAAAGTTGTATGATAAAGGTCACCATCACGATGGAGGTGCCAAGGATCGCCAGCCAAATCAAAATAATGAGGGGCCCGCCACCCAGGATGGTTTGGAGAATGGTATGAGATTCGACCGGCGGAGCGCTTGCTCCTCCCGCGCCCTCCTGGGCGAAAGCTTCGGGTAACATAACCAGGAGCGCGCAACCGACGAGGATACGAGGCAGGTACGTGGATGCTTTCTTCATGGAAATTATCAGATCAAGGAACAATCACTTGCTTCTCTTTGATGAGAAAATCAGCACGTTCCTGTGCTTTCGCAACAACGGCCTTGTCATCCGGAAAAAGCGTGACCGCGCTCAAGTAATCGCGCAAAGCCTCGGGATAAGCCCCTTCGTTCTCATGGATGATTCCCATCAAATACAATGCCTGCCCGAATGTTGTGCGCTTCCCGGCTGGTGTGGGGATGACGCTTTCCGCTTCGGCCACGATCGGAGTGAGAGTGGACTTCGCGCCGGCAAAGTCCTTCCGGGCGACCGCGAGGCGGGCGAGCCCGATGTCGGAGAGCGACTTGGCACTGGGATAGGCCTTCGTGAACTCAGCAAACGCAGCTTCGGCCGCGGCGACTTGATCGATGGAGAGATAGGCGTCTCCGAGCAGAGCGCTCGAGCGCTCGGCCCAATCCGTTGGCAGGCCGCGGAACGTCTCAACGATTGGTGTCAAGAGGCCGAGCGCTTTCTTGGCATTGCCGTCCTGCCACGCCTTCAGCGCTTCATCGTAAGCCTTGGGCGGCGCCTTGACGACGGAGGCCACTTGATCCATGGGAAGGCTGGTCTCCGCCGGACCGATCCTGATTTTCAGTTTGCCATCGGCGACTCCGAGGATCTCCCCTTCGCGGCGTTGCTTGTCCTTTTGAACGACCACATCCTGCGCCGGGAGCGTGAAGGCCGTCGCCAGGATGGCGGCCAGAGTCGCAACGGAAAGCCGGGAGACACTTGCATTCATTTCCCAACTGCTTTAATCACATCGGCCCCGCAAATCAACAGTTTCGCCGTCTCCCTCGAATGATCACCATCCTCCGCAAGCACCAGCGCGGGCTAATGCTAATTATCGCCGTGCTGACAATTATTGCCTTCGTGTGGCTCTACAATCCCGCGGACACACGAGAGCTTGGATCGACTTCCGTGGCCACGATCTACGGCCGAAATCTCTCGCAGGCGGACATCGAGCGCGAGGTTAGGAGTTACCAGCTGGCGCTGGCCATGGGGCAATTCCCTCTGCTGGAGAGCTTGGGCGGCATAGCGCAGGACGAGAACAGGGCCGTGGACCAGTTCATTTGGAATCGGTTGGTCATCCAGCATCAGGCGAAGGCACTCGGCGTCGAGCCCACGGATTCGCAGGTGGCGGCTGGAATCAAAGCGATTCCGGCGTTTCAGTCGAACGGACAGTTCGACCCCGGGAAGTACAAAGCCTTCGTCGTCGAGCAACTCGGTCCCCGGGGTTTTACAGAACTTCAGCTGGAAGATATCATTCGCGACGCTCTGCGCCTTGAGCGGCTGAAGGCGATTGTCAGCGCCCCTGCCGCCGTCGGCGAAAAGGAACTTTCGGAAGCGGCTCGCATCTTCGAGAAGGTGAACGCGCAGGAAATTCGCTTCTCGCCGGCTCCGTTGGAGAGCGACACGAATTTGACCGATGAAGAAGTAAAGAATTTCTACGAACAAAACAAACCCGCCTTGATAATGCCGGAAACTCGCTCCGTCGAGTATGTGAAATTCGAGATCCCCAAGACCGAGAATCCGCTCGAGGGACGGGCTCGAGTGGACGCCTTGCAAAAGATTGCGGATGCCGCGAGCGCTTTCGCCGAGCAGGCCTCCAGCTCGTCTTTTCAGGCGGCTGCGCAGGCCGGTGGCCAGCTGGTGCAAAGGAGTCCGGATTTTGACCGATCGGGCGCAATCTCTGCGGGTCAGGACGATCCCCAGACTCTCGCGCCGGATCTCAGGAACCTCGCCCCGTCCGCGTTTCTACTCACGGAGAGAAGCCCGGTCAGCGACGTGATCCAGTCCGGGGATGCGTTCTTCGTGCTCAAGATCGCGCAGATCAACCCGCAGCGCCCGCTGACGATTGAAGAGGCGCGGCCGGTCGCGGCGAGCCGCCTTGGCTCCCGCAAAGCCGAGCGCCTGCTTCGCGAGAACGCGGAAGCCTCTCTCGCCAAGATTCGCCAGGCGATCGCCTCCGGGAAATCGTTTCAGGATGCCGCGGCCGAAGCGGGACTGAAAGTTCGTTCCTTCACTTATCTCGTACCGAGCGATCAGAAGCTCTCTCCGGAGGAGCAGGAGGTGGCCGCCGCGACCCTGCTGATGGAGCCTGGGCAGCTCTCCGGGATGATTCCGGCGTCCGAAGGCGGGTTTGCGGTCTTCCTTTCCTCGCGTGACCCGATCGACGAAGCGGGGATCGCGAAGAAACCGGAACTGGCATCGCGCATTCTGGAAACAAAGCGACGCCTGCTCTTCATGACGTGGTTGGCGTGGGCTCGGGACGCCGCGAAGATTACCGTTGCAATGCAACGTCAGTGAGATGTCGAGCCATCGTCAAGCGATCGAGATTTTCGACGACGCAACTGGTGACATCGCGCTTGGCGAACTCGATGCGGCCATCGCGAAATACCAGGAGTGCGTTCGGCTTGATCCGGCCTACTTCGACGCCTGGCATGCCCTTGGCATGGCCCTGATGAAGGCCGGACGGTTTCCCGAGGCGATCGATGCGGGCCTTCGCGCGGTCGACTTGAACCCGAACGATCAACTGGCGTGGTCCAGCCTGTCACTTTTCTATGTGAGGAACGGACAGGTTCCCGAGGCGGAGGCCGCCGGCGCGAAGGCGCGCATCTTGTCCTGGGGAGGAAAGATCAAGCAGGATTCGACCGGAACGTGAAGTCATTCTTTATCACGACCGCGATCGACTACACCAACGCCGCGCCGCACATCGGGCACGCGTACGAGAAGATCCTTGCGGACGTCATCGCCCGCTATCGGCGACTGAAGGGAGAGCCGACCTTTTTTTTGACCGGAGTGGATCAACATGGTCAGAAAGTGCAGCAAGCCGCGCAAAGGGAAGGCGTGCCCGAGGAGAAATTCGTCCGCGAGACGACGGAGAAGTTTGTTGCGCTTTGGAAGAAGCTCGATGTCAGTTACGATGCCTGGGCTGCGACAACGGATCCGCTTCATACGAAGTGCGTGCAGCAGATTCTTCAAGCCCTTTACGACCAGGGGGAGATTTACAAAGCGACCTACCGCGGTTTTTACAGTGTGCGGCAGGAGCAGTTTCTCACGGACAAGGAACGCGGTTCCGACGGGACATTCGGAAGCGAATGGGGCGAGGTGATCGAACTTGAGGAGGAGAACTGGTATTTCCGCCTGGCGAAGCATCGCCCATGGCTGCTCGATTTTCTCGACCGGCACCGCGACTCTGTTTCCCCGGCCTTTCGGCAGCAGGAATTGCGAAACGCGGCGGAGAGGCTTTCCGGGGATCTGTCGATCTCGAGACCGAAGTCGCGTCTTTCGTGGGGCATCGAAATGCCATTCGATCCTTCGTGCGTGACCTACGTCTGGTTCGATGCCTTAGTGAACTATATTAGTTTTGCGGGCTACCTGCGCGACGAGGCCGCCTTCAAGGCGCGCTGGCCTGCCTTGCACGTCATCGGCAAGGATATTCTGATTCCCGCCCACGGCATCTACTGGTTGGCGATGCTGAAGGCAATGGGATTCGCGGACGGCGACATGCCGCGCTTCCTTGTTCACGGGTACGTTTTGGTCGAGGGAGACAAGATGAGCAAGTCTCTGGGCAACATTCGCGATCCGAACACGTTCGCGGACACCTTTGGGGTCGAAGCGCTCCGTTACTATCTCATGCGAGACTGCGTCGTTGGTCAGGATATGGATTTCACGGACGAACGATTGGTTCAGCGTTACAACAGCGACCTTGCCAACGGTCTTGGCAATCTTCTTAACCGGACCTTGAGCATGGCGAATCGCTACCGGGGGGGTAAGTTGCGCAAGCCTGATCTGAAGGATGAAAGTCTGGCTGGTCTCGACTGGCCGGCGCCGTTCGATGATCTGCGCCTGGGCATCACGCGAAATGAGGTCGAGAACTATCGCGAAGCGATGGAGCGCAATCAGATCCACCTTGGACTTCAAGCCGCATTCCAGATTGTGCAGTATTGCAATTCTGCGATCGAGGTCTGGGCCCCGTGGAGGCTTGCGAAGGATCTCGATAAGCGCGACGCTTTGGACGCGGCGCTCTATTGTCTTGCTGAGCTCTTGCGCATCGTCTCCGTTCTGGTTTTTCCTGTAATGCCACGCGCGGCAGGAGCAATTTTCGAGCAGTTGGCTGTTCGGGAACAACCGCGGCTGAGCGACACGCAATGGGGCCTGCTTCCCGACGGTCATTTGCTCGGCAAGCCGGCTCCGGTTTTCCCCAGAATCGAAACGGTTGAGAAAGATGGCCAGTAGCGCGAGTGCCGACGGGACTCAAGCCAAGCCCATGCCGAACTTCAAGCTCACGCTGCGCCAGCGGGCGGAATTTCTTGGGCTGTCAGGCTTTGTCTGGCTCGTGGGCCGCCTGCCCTATTTCTGCCTTCGGCACATCGCAGATTGCCTGGGATCTCTCGTTTACTTTTTCGACAAGCGAGGGAAGCAGGTCGCCCGGGCGAATCTCGATGCGGCCTTTGGCGATTCGCGAACGCCCGCGGAAAAAAGGCGCATCGCCGCGGGCAGTTACCGGACGTTCGCGCGCACGATGCTCGAGCTCTTCTGGTCGCCCAATCTGAGCGAGTCCGTCGCGAGGCGCATCGCGCGATTCGAGGGTCTCGATCTCGATCCCTGTCATACGGATGACCGGCAAGCGGCAGTTTATCTTTGCCTGCACTACTCGAACTTCGAGTGGCTGAGCCAGTTTGGTGCCTATACGATTGCCAATGGTCCAGTCATCACGCAGCGATTCAAGAACCCTTTCATAGGCCGAATTTTCGACCGTCTGCGTTCCAGCACGGGACATCAGATC
>DASTFP010000114.1:0-2981 GCA_035719865.1 Terrimicrobiaceae bacterium
GTTAACGATGTCGGCGATGGCCCCGGCCGGCAGCGTGAAAAGAAAGAAGGGGGCGGACGCCGCGGTCGCCATCAGGGAGAGCAGAAAGGGCGAAGCGCCCAGATCGTGCAGCAACCACGTCGCCACGACATCCTGCGAGGAGACGAAAGTGCCCGACAAGAGAGTCGCAAACCACAAGCGGCAAAACACCGGGTTTCTGAGCGCAAACCAGGTCGAGCTTGATTTCCTGCCAACGGTGGCGGCAGCGGGATCTTCGGCAACGGCGTCAGTTTCAAGCAACCCTGCCGCCGCGGGCAGAGCCTTCTCTTCGGGAGAACTCATCGGATTTTATCGTGTGGGTGGTTCGTGGTTTCGCTCCTCCGGAGGGAGGGCCCTGTCGATCGATGCGATCGCGGCGACGTGGCTTTTGGCTTTTCTCGGAGTGCACGGTTGAACGGTGTTGAAAATTGTCGAACTTTGCCATTCGTCGCCCCGGCCTCAGTTTCCTTACAAGCGGCGCGCGGCCAGCCATTTCCGGAACTCGGTCAGATTCGAAAGAAAAATGGGCCTGGACTTCCTCCAAAAATCAGCTACCTATTGAAAGATAGTTTTGTGTTCTCGGTGAAGAAAGACACGAAGACCCAACTCCTTGACGCCGCACAGCGTCTGGTGCAAACGAGGGGGCACAACGGATTCAGTTTTCGTCACCTGAGCAAGGAGGTGGGGATTCGCACCGCCAGCGTGCACTACTATTTTCCCACCAAGACGGATCTGGCCCTCGCCTTAATCCGGCGCTATCGGAAAGGGCTCGACGACGCGATGGCTGACATCGCCGTTCGCAAGGATTCTCTGGCCGAACGGCTGGATTCCACGATCTGCCTCTATACCGATACCCTGAGTAACGAGTCGAGGATCTGCCTTTGTGCGGCTCTCGCGGGCGAGTACCTGAGCCTGCCCCGCCCGGTCCGAATCGAATTGCAGGGATTGATTCAGGACAGCGAAAAATGGATCGCGCGGCTGCTGACCGAAGGACGCGCTCGAGGGGAGATCGCAAAGGACACCGATCCCTTCCGCCTGGCGCGCCTGTGGTATGCGGCCCTGCAGGGAGCTTTGCTGGTGTCGCGGGCGGCGGGATCGGAAATTCTGCGCGACGCCGCGGCAGCGCTCAAGGCACTCACCCTAAACCGGAGATGATGGCAAGGTTTTCACCCGGCACCTACCTATAAATAGATAGCAACCGCGGTCCGGGGACTTGGCTGGGCGGCGGTGCAATCGGGAGAACGAAAATATGGCCAGAAAGTATCTCGAAATTGCCGTCACCCCCGCTGTGGTCGAGGCGCAGAAGCGCTATTTCGGCCGCTCACCGCAGCTGGAATCCGGGTTGGATCGTGACGCGCTCGGCCCGGAGGAAATGGAATTCATCGCGGCGCGCGACAGCTTTTACATGGCGACGGTTAGTGAAACCGGCTGGCCGTATATCCAGCATCGTGGAGGGCGACCCGGATTTCTTCGTGTGGTCGATTCGCACACCCTGGCGTTCGCGGACTACCGGGGAAACCGGCAGTTGCTGAGCACCGGCAACGTCGCCGCTAACGATCGCGTCGCGCTTTTCCTGATGGATTATCCCCGGCGCGAGCGCCTCAAGATTCTTGGCCACGCACGCGTGACCGACGCCACCTCGAAGCTGCTGGAGCGACTTGTCGAACCGGAGGCCCGCCGCTCCGTCGAACGGCTGTTTTTCATTGATGTCGCGTCGTTCGACTGGAACTGCCCGAAATTCATCACTCCGCGCTACAGCGCCTCGGAAGTCGAAGCGGCTCTCACCCCGCTAAGGAAGCGCATAGCAGAGCTGGAAACGGAGTTGAAAGGCGCGGGTTCCAGCGGCGATAACGATCTCGCCGGGTGAGGCTGGCGGCGGCCCTGATTTTGGCACGCCGGCGCGTTCTTCCTGAGATGCCGGGCGCTCGGAATAGAGTGGCCCGTCGGGTTACTTCTTCCTCGTGGGGAGCTTTTTGCGCTTGGTCTTGGCGATATCGCGGAGCTGCTTTTCGGACGTCGACTTTACCATTTGTTTCGAGGCTCCTTTGAGGCTGGATTTCTTGAGTTCTCCGCGTTTCGCTGCCAGGGCGGCGCCCGCGGCCATTTGTTGCTTCTTGGATTTTGCCGGCATGTCCCTTGATCGCTTGCCGCGACAAGATTGGTTGTCCTTTTCGGCTCGCAAGGTGCCTGGCACCGCGCTCACAGTTTGAGAACGAGAAACGGGCCATGGTGAGTTCCTCTTTTTTTCGAAACGTTTGTCTGAGCGACGCGTTGTTGCGGGTGCGCTCCTTGGCGAAGACGCTTGGTTTTTACCGCGACGGCCTCGGCCTCCGCGTCGTTGCTTCGGACACCCGGCGAGCGGAGTTATCCGCCAGTGGTGATCTGCCCGCACAAATCGTGCTGGAAGAACATGCCGGGGCGCCTCCACGCGCACGGGGGACACCTGGCCTTTTTCACCTGGCGCTTCTTTTTCCCGACCGCGCCGCACTGGCGACGGCCACCAGGAGACTGCTGGAGCGCCGCCATCGTCTGCAGGGGGCCTCGGATCATGGGGTGAGTGAAGCGATCTACCTCGCCGATCCGGAAGGCAATGGCCTGGAGCTTTATTCCGACCGGCCGCCCGAAATCTGGCCACGAGACATGGGTTTGGTGAACATGCACACGCTGCCGCTGGCCCTGGAGGAGATGCTTTCGCTGGCCGGGGAAACCGGCATCGACTATGCGATTCCTCCGTTGAGCCGGATCGGCCACGTGCATTTGAGCGTCTCTGATTTGGATGCCGCGGAAAATCTGATGGTGGCCCACCTCGGCATGCGGGTCAGGCAGCGAAACATTCCCGGTTCGCTGTTTTTCGGCTATGACAACTATCATCACCATGTCGCGGCGAATACCTGGAGTAGCAGCCTTGCCGCGCAGCCGGGGAGCCTCGGCCTGGCAAGCTTCACGCTGCGCTTGAACTCCCA
>DASTFP010000115.1:0-17064 GCA_035719865.1 Terrimicrobiaceae bacterium
GTCGTCGAGAATTGCTCCGCATAGAAGGGTAGCATTTTGGAGGCCGGTAGTTTTTCGGGATAAAAATTGCCTTTCCATTCCGCATACTGAAAGCCCGAGGTGCCGATCCAGAACTTCATGCTGGGATCATACCACGGAGCGGAGTTTCGCCTCTTCCCTTTTTTGCCTGCAACTTCGCTGCTTGCGGGTTGCGCGTTCGTGGTCTAGGGGTGTCGCCGTTGCAGCGATGACCCCTTTCGAACAGACCAACCACTACATCCGCGAGGCCTCGCGCACCATGGAGCTCGGCGCCCGCGTCGAGCGCCTTCTTCTTACTCCAGAGGGCGAACACCATGTGACGGTCCCCATCGAGCGGGACAACGGAGAACTGGCGGTGTTCGCGGGCTACCGCATCCAGCACAACTCTGCGCGCGGCCCGATGAAAGGAGGCCTGCGGTTTCACCCTTCGGTCGATGCCGACGAAGTCCGCGCGCTGGCGTCGTTGATGACCTGGAAGACCGCGCTGGTGAACATACCTTTCGGCGGCGCCAAGGGCGGAATCGCTGTCGATCCGAAGGACCTTTCCTCCGGCGAGGTAGAGCGTATGACTCGCAAGTTTGTTCAACGTCTGGGCGAGGAGATCGGGCCCCAACGAGACATCCCGGCGCCGGACGTTAACACGAACGCCCAAGTGATGGCCTGGGTGATGGACGAGTACTCGAAAATTCACGGATTCTCACCCGGAGTCGTAACCGGCAAGCCTCTCGACCTTCACGGCAGCGAAGGCCGCGAGGCTGCTACGGGACGCGGAGTCGTTTTCGTGGCTGAGGAGTTCCTGAAGGACTGTGGTGCGACACTCGAAGGCGCCAACATCGCCGTCCAGGGTTTCGGCAACGTCGGCTGGTTTGTCTCGATCCTTGCTCACCAACTCGGCGCAAGAATCGTTGCCGTAAGCGATGCCTCGGGCGGGATCGCATCTCCGAAGGGCCTCGACATACCAGGGTTGGCCGAATTCGCGCGGTTGCGGCGTCCACTTTCACAATATGATGCCGACCATGTCTCGCACATTTCCAACGAAGAGATCCTTTTGATACCGGCGGATATCCTCGTTCCTGCAGCGCTCGGCGGGGTACTCACTCCCGAAGTCGCGCGAAACCTCCGGGCCAAAGCGGTCATCGAAGCTGCCAACGCGCCCACCGATCCCGAAGCCGACGAAATCCTGAACGAGCGTGGAATCCCGGTCATCCCGGACATCCTCGCTAACGCGGGAGGTGTGACGGCAAGCTATTTTGAATGGGCGCAGAATATTCAATGCCTGCGTTGGACGGAGGAGGAGGTCAATCACCGCTTGAAACACATCATGACGAGCAGTTACGCCACCGTGCGAAAATTGAAAAAACATAGGAACCTGACGTGGCGCACCGCGGCATTTATCGTAGCCCTCGGACGCGTGGCAAAGGCCACCGTGCTCCGAGGAATTTGATGACTTCCCGGCAATGATTTCACCTGCCAATTCCCACATCCTGAAGCGGTTTTTCTGCTTCGTCGATCTGACTTCCGAGGAAGCACGAGAGGTGGCTGGGCTGCTGGGCACAATCGACCTCGCAAACGGGGAAACGTTATTCCGGCAAGGAGAGCCCTCTACCGCGGTGTATCTGCTGATCTCCGGGGAAGTGCAAATACGGATCGAGGGTTCGGATCGATCGCCTCGCACCATTGTGACGCTGGGTCCCGGAGCGATTCTTGGTGAAATGGGTCCGCTGACCAACGAACCGCGCGGCGCCACGTGCGTCGCGTGTACCGATACCCACCTCGCGCAGCTTCCCTACAGTGCGCTCGATGCCGGGCTCGAACGCGGCGACCGCTGGGCAACCAGATTTCTCATGGCGACTGCAAAGGTGCTCGCCCAGCGGTTGGCGGCCTTGAACAAGGAAACCCTTTCCGTGATGTCTGAACTCGAAAAGTCCAAATCGAACGTTCGCGCGGAAGATGAGCTTGAGAGGCTCCGACGCCGCCTGCTTACCGAATGGACATTCTGACAGGGCTTTCTTAGACACGACGGTTGGATCAAGCCCAAACGCGGTGCTTCGATGATCTTAAGATTTCTCAAGAGATCCTCGCTTGCAGTATTGCATCCTGATAGCACGGGAACATAGACTTGGCAGGCATCGGAGGTGTTCTATGTCAAAAAAATGCAGCGGGAAGAAACGCTTCCTCTTTCTTGCCTTGGCCGGGCTGATCGGCTTTCTGATTTTGCGGAAGAAACGCGACAACCCAAATCGGTCTCGAAGCCGCCAATCCCTCGGCTGGCGGTTGTTTAATAGTGCGTTCACTAAGCTGAATCGTCGGATCGCGTGGCACAAGTTGCCGCCGCTTTTGGGGGTGCTCAACCTCCTCGCGCTCCGCAATCTTCTGCGCGAGTACAACTTGCATGACACCTCCGACCTGATGTCGCGTCAAAGCCCGGGCAAGTGCCCGCCAGAAGACTTGGTGACCCGCCGATCGGACGGAAAATACAACGACCTGGACTATCCCGAGATGGGAGCCGCCGGAGAGCGCTTCGGTCGCAATGTTCCCTTGGAGCACACCTTTCCGGAACCTGAGCCTGGATTGCTTGAGCCGAGCCCGCGCGAGGTCAGCCGCCGGCTTCTCGCAAGGCAGGCATTTATCCCCGCGCGCTCGTTGAATCTTCTCGCCGCGGCGTGGATTCAATTCCAGACGCACGATTGGTTTAGCCATGGCGAAGTGCAGTTGGACCAAACCTTCAAGATCAAACTGGCCCCGGACGATCCGCTGGTGACGTCAAGCGGGTCGGAGTTCATGGAAATTCCTCGAACGGCTCCAGATCCGCACCCCGATGCGGATAGTTCGCGTCCGCCGACCTACGTTAACACGGTTTCGCATTGGTGGGATGCCTCGGCCATTTACGGAAGCCACAAGGCGACAACCGATAGCCTGCGGCGAGCCCTGGACACCGACAAGGATCCGTTGCCAGACGGCAAGCTCTTCCTCGAGAACGAATGTCTTCCCTTGGACCCTGGAACCAGGAGAGTGCGGACGGGCCATCGAGACAATTGGTGGCTTGGGCTGGCTTTGTTGCACACGCTATTCGCCCGCGAGCACAACGCGGTATGCGACCGGCTTCGCCAAGAGTATCCGTCGTGGTCCGGTGACCAGATCTTTGACAAGGCCCGATTGATCATCTCCGCCCTTACGGCGAAAATCCACACCGTCGAGTGGACGCCCGGTATTCTCTCGCATCCGACGCTTCAGATTGCGATGGACGCAAATTGGTGGGGCATGGCCACCGAAAGAGTGACCCGTCTGATCGGACGCCTAAGTTCCAGCGAGGCGATCAGCGGCATTCCCGGCTCGCCGGTCAATCATCATGGAGCACCTTTCGCGCTCACGGAGGAGTTTGTGACCGTCTATCGCCTGCATCCACTGATCCCGGACGAGTTGGAGATTCGCTCGCTCTCGACGGGTGCCCTGCTGAGGGAGAGGCCGCTGACGATGCTCGAGCTTGCCTTCGAGAGCGCACAGTCGGTGGTGGATGACCCGAACGACGCGACCATTCCGCCGGAGAAGAAGGTGACCATGGAAGACGCCTTCTATTCTTTTGGCATTTCCCACCCCGGGGCGATCACTCTCCACAATTTTCCCGAGTTTCTGCGCAGCCTCACCGTGCCGGAGCACCCCGGTGCGGATGGCAGCCCGATCCCGGAGCGCCAGCTTGACCTTGCCGCGACGGATATCATGCGCGACCGCGAGCGAGGTGTGCCGCGTTACAACAAGTTCCGGCAACTGCTCGGGAAGGAACCGGTGCGCTCGTTCGACGAATTGACGAGCAATAAGGTTTGGGCGGACGAGATCCGCGACGTTTATGGCGGAGACGTTGATCGCGTGGATACTCAGGTTGGGATGTTAGCAGAAGACCTGCCCGACGGCTTTGGTTTCAGTGACACCGCGTTCCGGGTTTTCATTTTGATGGCGTCGAGACGATTGAAGAGCGATCGATTCTTTACCACCGACTGGGGACCGGAGACCTACACCCAGGTCGGGATCGATTGGATCAACTCCAATGACATGTCCAGCGTGCTGCTCAGGCATTATCCGGATCTGGCGCCTGCGCTCCGTGGGGTTAAGAACGCATTCGCTCCCTGGAGTCGTTTCATCTAAACTCGGAACAGACGATTTCTTTCGGAAGAAGGGTCATGGCTCGAACGATCCCCTCGGCCTCCATCGCGGACAGCGTGGCTTTCAACCTTTGCCAGATTATCCCTTTTTATCTTCGCGGGATCTTCACCAAGAACAAATTCTGGATTTCCTTTTTTAACAAGGTGCATCCCGACCCGCTTGGGGTGAATTTCATTCGGCGGCTTCGGCGCAAATACAAGAGCCCGTACTTCTATATCTATTTGCTTAGAACGAAGGCGCTGGTGGTGCTGGATGTCGACGGCATCCGGCACGTCCTCGATCACTCGCCAATGCCATACGCCGCCGATCCCGATCTCAAGCGTCGCGGGATGTCGCACTTCCAGCCAAACGCCTTGACGATTTCGCGCGGCGCAGAATGGGAGGATCGCCGCCGATTCAACGAGGCGGTGCTGGCGTCCGATCATCGTGTTCATCCGAGCGCGGAGCAATTCCTTGGAGCGATTGATCAAGCAACGGGCCTCCTGATTGCCAATGCCGGCCGATTCCTGGTGTGGGATCACTTCGATCACCTTTTCAAGCGGGTGACGCTGGAGATCATTTTCGGCCATGAGGCGCGTGACGACACCGCGCTGGCTGACCGGCTCACGACGATGATGCGTGAAAGCAACCGCGTATTCCTGCTCGGGAAGTCAAAGGAGTTTGATCTATTCTATCGAAGAATTCGTCACTACCTGGCGTCCGGGCAAGCCGGCAGTCTGGCCGCTGTTTGCCAGCATGCCCCGTCGACCGCAAAGACAAGGGTCGAAAATCAGATACCACACTGGATGTTCGCGATGATGGAGACCTTGGGCACGAATACGATGCGTGCTCTGGCGCTGATCGTTTCCCAGCCTGGCATTGAGGCGCGCGTCCGGCAGGAAATCCAGGAAAACAGCACGGGAACGCCCACAGGAGTTGACCGGCTGATCCTTCTTGAGGGATGCGTGCAGGAGGCAATGCGACTTTGGCCCACGACTCCGATGTTGATGCGCCAAACGGTGGAAGACGACATCCTTGGCGGCAACATCATCCCGGCGGGCACGCAGGTGGTTATTCTCAATGGGTTCAATCACCGTGACTGGGAAACCAATCCGGACGCCGGAAGTTTTCGCCCGGATTTCTGGCTCGATAAGCACTCGGACTATCGATTCAACCATCTTAGCAATGGCACTCAGGTCTGTGCCGGCAAGAGCTTGGCGTTGTTCGTGGCAAAGGCCGTCCTCGCCGGCCTGTTGGTACGAGGGCGCTACGTCTTGAAAAGGCCCGAGCTCAACATGCTAAGGCCCTTGCCTTACCAGTACGATGACTTCGCTACGCGATTTGAATACTTTAGGCCGTTTGAATCGCCTTAAGCGACGGCATCTGCCTCGTAATCCTGCAGCAAGCGCCGCCCCGGTCAGTTGGCGAGATATCGACAGCTGATCGGATACCGATACGAATGGCTCTCTAACTAAGGTCAGTCCTCGATCAGGGATGGCACATCGCCGCTAGGGATTTGAAACCCTGAGAAAATAGTGCAAAGCGCGCAGGCTCGGCAAAAAGAAATACGCGCCACCCCGCACCACTACGAACTGTCGCAACCCCTCGAGGCGATCCCGCAAGCCACTCTCTTTCTGAATCTTGAAGTGGCTGGTAACCGGGCAACCCGGGATTCCTGCACGGTTGCCGAGCAGCGGGTCGCTTTCTTCCGTCATGCCCGAGAACTTTGTGCTCATCATCCATGCGTTCTGCAAAAATTCGAATTGGCGCAGGATGTTTGCGTTGAGGCAAATGAAGTGCAATCCGTTCTCCGGTTCACCTCGGGCGGCCGGGGCCAGTGCTTGTTCGCTGGGGATGTAAGGGCCGTATTCGCGACCTCGTCGAAGCACGCGATGGTAGCGAACTGAGGACATCAGATCGTCCCGGAAGCCCTTCGAACCAAAACCCAGCATCGTGATAAGCTTCGCGAGAAGTTTGTCGGGTCGGCCGGGAAAATCGGTGTTGCGCGGATTGGCGCGTCGCACATGTGCGCCGAAAGGACAGCGGATCCCCTTGGAATCTTCATCGTAGGTGAAGAGATTCTGTCGAACCTCGTCCGGATCGGGTCCGATTCCAGGAATAGGGGTCCCCTGAAGCGGCACCAAGGGATCGCCTGCTTTCGTTCGCCCGACCATCGCGGCGGCAAGCTTTTCCATTTCGGCGGCATCATCCCCTGCCCGCTCGCTCAAAAACTGCCAAAAGCCCCTTACGTCTTGATGCAATTGGCGCATTACCAGATAGGTGCCATTCCTGCCGACGTCTCGTTTTTCCGGTGCCTCTTCCGCCGGGAGCAGCCCGGCACTCGATTGGTCTGCGTCGACCAGGGGCCGGTCGGTGTACTTGCCGTATTCGTTCCGATAGCCCAGCAGGAACTCGCCAAGGGCCACGATGTTGCCGAAGTCGATTTGGGGGGCGAGCATATCACGTTGCTGAGACCAATCGATCTTCGGTTGACTAATGCCGTCAGGGAAACCGAACGGCTCAATACCGTCGAGGTCCGAGGTGTAAAGCCACTGCACTTCGAAAGCTTCGTTCCAAACGCTTTCTGTGCAGTCGCGCACGAAGCCATTGAGTAGTTCGGACTTCGCGAAGAACATCACGACAAGGTGAGGTTCCTGGCCGACCCCGCCCCACCACCACTTGGCAGGCGCATTGTCATTGATGTCCCCGAGGCGCCGAGAACGGCTTGGTTCTGTCATTCCTGAGACGAACTCGTGAGAAAAACTATTGACCACGGATTCGGAGACACCAAGTTTTCTGAGACCCTCCGCGGTGAAGGCGACCTGCAAGGCGGTCGAGGGCGGCGGCTTCATGGTGACGGCATTGGTGACCGGCGCGGACTGCAGCCAGGATCGCGCGGCCTCGATGTCCTTGATTCGCGCCAGCGCGTATCTGGCCCCCTTCAGCTTGCCAAACCCGAAGCGGACCAAACCTTGCACGTCGCTGAAATTGACTTCGCTGCTCATTACAAAAGGGCCAGCCATTCGCGGACTTCTGGTTCGCTCAGAAACGATGACTCCAGGCCTTGCCGGATCCTGATGTTTCGCTCGAGATCGACCGCGGTCAGGCCCGGATAGGCCTTGTACCAGGCTTGCGTCGGGATGGTATGATGTCGCTCCAATTCCTTATGTTTCGGTTCATCCGCACATCCATCGAGTATTAGCCAATTGGTTCTGCGGTAGCCTATAAAGTTGCTGAAAGCTACATTGAGGCCAAACCCCACCTTGTTGATGAAGTCGTCCATGTAGCTTTCGAAACTCCCGTCATAGTCGCTGAAAAACGCCATCCGCTTCCTCTTGTCGAGGAACACCCAGCGGGCGAAGTGGATCGTCCGTATTCGAGCAAATCGACCGCGAATGTAAACGTGTCGAGCGAAGTAGTCCACCAGCCGAAGGACGAAGATTGTCGTCCAGAGCCGCACGATGCCCGGTTTGATGCTTCCCATGATGCTGAACTGATTGGCCACGTCATGATCTTCAGACTTCGCCAGTTCGTCTGAATAGGCTTGGTCTACTCGGACAGAGATTTCCGGATCTGTCTTCTCCAGACGGCGAATGCGAGCGAGGAAGACTAACCCGACCGGGATGAGGATGGGCGAGGCGAGGAAACTCAGCAATGGAGGTCCAATCAAACGCAGGAACTTATCGATTTGCCAATTGAGCGGGGTCGGGCTCTCCTCGGAAAGCGTAAGGCGCCCCGCTAATTTCTCGGCATCAACGAAGCGCCGCAACGCAGCGTAGATATCTCCCGGTGACAAGCCTGCCAGGGCAGCTGCATTACTCTGCACGTAGTTTTCGAGTGCTTCGTGCAGCGCTGCCTCTTCGCGAATACGGCGGACGGTGCGCCCCTGCCAGTTCGTGTAAGCGGCGGCCGGGTAGCGGCGGTTTCTCTTCATCCAGTCGACGAGATCGGTCTCCGGCGCACAGCCTTTGCAACAGGAAAAAATCGCACGCAGTCCAGGCGATGCTCGCCTCGCCACGTCTCGAAGAAAAGTATCCGCATCGCCATCGACGTTGCCAAGGAAAGCGAGATATAGCGGATAGTCGCGGCGGGGCAGACCATAGACGGTCACGTCATCGGGTGAATTGTCCTTGAGGATGACAAATCTTGCGACGTGCACGGTGTCGAACTCCCCAAATGGTAGCAGCGCGTTGGTTGGGTTGACATGTCCGGGTGCATCGTTCATCGATTCGAGCAAACGTCGAAGCTCCGTTTCGCGCTCCGGAATGATGGTTCCGAGAACCATGAAGTCTGACTGTGGAGTCATGATCTCTTAGTCGAAGACCTCGTCTCCCGTTGGTTCGTAGTGGGATGCGGCATTCATTCTCTGTCGCAGCCGTGAAAGCTCCCAATACATGCGCCGTCGGGCCCGGCTCTGATTGCCCAACGGGCGGTGTTCTGGAATGCAATGCCAGGGGTTATAGGTAAGACGTTTCGCGAATTCCATTTGCGCCGCAGAGTTGAACTTTTGCTTGGGAAGGCGCAGCGTGGCGACCGAGACGCGAGGGGAAAGCTTTTCGGGCCAGAGAACAGCGTTGTTCTCGATCGGCATCAAAAACGGATCGGTTTGCCGCTGCACACGAAAATCCAGTTCGACGTCGCCTTCGACGAGCGCGGCCACCATGGCGTCGCGTAGGTAGTCATGCGGGGGACGGAAGGGCAGTCGCGGCACAGGGGTTATTCTTTTCGATTTCGGCCACACGGAGTATTGCATCGCCTGGCCTTCTCCAAGGAGATAGGGAACGCAACTGAAATAGGCAGCCTCAAACGGACTCGTCTGCGTCTTGATCCAGAGAGATTGCATGATGAAATCCAGGATGTGAGGACGCTGAAAGTTGAAGAAATAGTAGATCTGCGCGTTCTTGACGCTTTCGATCTGCAGTTGAGCGTTTGCCTTAGTATCGGGGGTCACGAATGTGGGCGTGGAGACGCCGAACATATCCTGCGTGAACTTCTCATCATCCAGGAGCTTTTCCCCGGGCACGCCCATCAGCTTTATGCTAATGCTCATGAAGCCCACGTCCTCGATGTCCGGCGTGATGTAAGGTCCGGGTCCGGAGAAACGCACCCAAGCGCGATACGTCCTGGGTTCCGAGAAAATTCCGTGCCGGAAGGCCGGAGGCAGACCCTCGTGAACGATGAACTCCCCGCGCACCAGACCATGCGTTTTCGTATTTCCTCCTCGCTCGAACGCCCCGGGCTTCCAGAGTAGTTTCATCTGCTCTGTGAAGCTTGAAATGATCGACTCGAGATACTTCTCTTCGTCTGGTGTCACTTTCTCCTGGGCGATCCGCAGGCCTTCATGGCGGCGCTTCATGTTGATCAGCGCCGTCGTGAAGTTCGCAATCCGGTCACGGAGGACAGCGTCGAACGTTGGGCGAATGAAGGGATCAAACCGGCGCTCGAGTTGCAGTGCAAAGGTGAAGAAGTCACTCAGGCGATCCAGGAGGACTGACCCGGTATTGGCTCGCGGCGCCGAGCGGCTAGGGTTAGAACTCAAGACAGCAAAAGGATTTGAAGTTTCTTCACCGCCTGGTGTTCAGACCGCGGGCCCCACCTCATGATTTCGGAAATTCCAGCGCGAAACCGATAGTGCGCTTCTTGCCCCAATAGACGATGCCGAGGTAGAAACCTGGCTCTATCTCCCGAATCTCGTCGCGGATCTTCTTCGCGATCAGGGATGTCTGCGAGTAGTCCAGAACGATGCACTCTTTGCCGTCGAACCAACTCTTGTCCTTGTAAACGTTGGCCTCAATGGCGCGATGGCCGAGGAGGAGGATCTTATTCTTCAGAACGCCGCGATTTGCATTCTTTGGGTCGCGCTCGAACACCTTCCCTTTCCAGATTTTAATCCGGATGATGTCGGCGATGATGTTGGTAATAGCCGTTCCGGGAAAGATGAGCGCAGTACCCTTTGCTTCACCGTCCGGAACTGGCCCCGCCGGGCTTTGGCGAAACAAATCGTCAAGCTCGCCTTGCGTCATTTTCTTAAGTTGTGCAGCGGTCATGGCGTGGAGTCTCTGTATTACAGGTGTCCGCGGCCTGGCAGGCCACAGAACGTCTGGAGGTGTGGAAAGCTTAAGCACTCTTCGCGCGGGACTTTTCGATCGCCGGTCGCCTCGATGAGATCCATGAGAAAGTCTTTATAGTGCTTCATACGCTTTTGGACCTTGCGCGCGCGATTACCCTGAGCCTCTTGCTAGCAAGCGGGGCTTCGAAAAGCAAGTGTTTTTATCCGCCCTCGCGGTGGTGGCGAACCCGTGATGCTAATAAAGCAAGGAAGATGAAACCATGCGCGGATTTGATAGGCCGCACCTAATCGCAATGGGTTACTTGCCCAAGAATCCAAACCATCGCGGTGGCAGTCCAGTGCGAGCAACTTGGTCCGCGGCTTCAAGTTTGTTGGCGCGACATGTCGGCACCGCGTCAACTGCAGAAAATACTCTATGCCAGAGGGGATTGGATTTCGCCATTGGGTTGCCCCCGCTGCAGCGAATGCGAGAAGAACGTGAGTAATGTTGCTGTGCTCGGGCTCAAGCAGGGAAGAGCGGTAGATTTATGCGCCTCACCCAAGGCGCAGGTCTAAGCGAAGAGAATTGTGCCTTGCGTCGGGGCATTTTGGCGTCGCTCCCATGACCCGAAACCAACTTTCGCAAAGGACGCCACCAGCCGGTGCACCGGAAAAAGATTGCGCTTCGGCGCAAAGTTAGTGTAATAACTACACTATACAATTATGACGGCGACGGCGAAGAAATATTCGATCCTTCTTACGGACTTCTATCAGCTCACGATGGCATACGGCTATTGGAAGAATCAGGTTCACGAGAGGGAGGCTGCTTTTCATATCTCATTTCGGAAGAATCCCTTCCAAAGTGGCTTTAGCGTCTTCTGCGGACTGGCCGACGCGATTGATTACATGCGGCATTTCCGATTCGACGAAGAGGAACTCGCGTATCTGGGCACCTTCGCTGGCAACGATGGGCAGCCTCTTTTCGACGAGGGATTTCTCGGCTATCTCCGCGATCTCCGTTTCGTTTGCGACATTGATGCGGTTCCGGAGGGAACGTTGGTGTTTCCTCAGGAACCACTCCTTCGTGTACGGGGGCCTATCCTCCAGGGGCAACTGCTCGAGACGGCATTGCTGAACATTATTAACTTCCAGACGTTGATTGCGACCAAGGCCGCACGGGTTTGTCAGGCAGCGGCGGGCGATCCCGTCCTGGAATTCGGCCTGAGGCGGGCCCAGGGGATCGATGGCGCCATGGCCGCCAGTCGTGCCGCGCATATCGGCGGCTGTGCAGCCACTTCGAATGTCCTCGCGGGAATGCGTTACGGAATCCCGGTGCGGGGAACCCACGCGCATAGCTGGGTCATGGCGTTCGATAACGAGGAGGCGGCCTTTGGCGCGTATGCGCAGACGATGCCCAACAATTGCGTTTTCCTGGTCGATACCTATGACACCGTCAACGGAGTCAGGACGGCGGTCCGAATTGGCAAACGATTGCGCGAGCAAGGTCATGAAATGGTGGGAATCCGGCTCGATTCCGGCGACCTGGCCTTCCTGAGCATCGAGGCCCGAAAGATTCTCGATGAGGGAGGGTTCCCGAAGGCGCAGATCGTGGCGAGCAACGACCTCGATGAGCATATCATTACCAGCCTCAAGCAGCAGGGTGCCCGGGTGGGAATTTGGGGCGTCGGAACAAAGCTCGTGACCGCATACGATCAACCGGCCATGGGTGGCGTTTACAAGCTGGCCGCCATCCGTGACTACGCCGGGGAATGGCGCTATACGCTTAAGCTCTCGGAGCAGGCCGACAAAATATCGAATCCGGGGATCCAACAAATTCGGCGCTTTCGGCTGAATGGGGAATTCATCGGGGACATGATCTACAACGAAGCCGCGGCTATGAAGGACGACCGCACGATTGTGGATCCGGCCAATATGATTCGCACGAAGAAGATGCCGGCCGAAGCATCCTGCGCGGATTTGCTCGCGCCGATATTTCGTCGAGGGGCTCTGGTCTGCGAGACGCCGGGAATCGACCAGATTCGCCAAAGGACAAAGGATCAACTGGCAGGCTTTCACTCCGGCGTGAAAAGATTTCTCAATCCCCACGAATATCCGGTCGGATTGGAAACAGGACTAAATCAGTTGAAGACCGCGCTGATTCTGAAAGCTCGCGGAATCGAGAAGTGAATCGCAGCGTCCCGGCGCAACAAACCCGTGGCTGTTCGCTTGAATCAGGAACCGGAGGGCCGGATCGGGCGTGACAGCCAAGCCTTCGTGGAAGCCTGCTCCAAGAGGCAAACCTTCTCGTTCGCAAGTTCCAAGAGCGGGCGGTTTTGGACGGGAAAGAATAAGCACTCCCACACCAAATTGGAGTGCCGCTTGATATAGTGTATATATCACACTATGGAGGACGATTCTTGATGATGTCATGACCTATGCCTACCAACATCCTCGGGCGGCGCTGACTGTTGATTGCGTGGTATTCGGCTTCGATGAGAGGGATCTGAAGATACTTTTGGTTCAACGGGATCTTGAGCCTTTCGCGGGCGCGTGGGCGTTGCCAGGCTGTCTCGTGCGGGTGGAGGAATCGCTGGAGGAAGCCGCGCGGCGTGAGCTGGAGGAGATGGGTGTGGTTAAAGTCTACCTCGAACAACTCTACACCTTTGCGGAGCCAGACCGCGATCCCCGGGAACGCGTGGTGACCGTTGCCTACTACGCTCTCGTAAAGCTCAGCAGCCAAAGGGTTAAGGCCTCAACCGATGCGCGAAACGCGGCATGGTTCGCCGTCTGCGACCTTCCCTGCTTGGTTTTCGACCATGAGGCAATCATCGATACGGCGCGTCAACGCCTTAAGGCCAAGGTCCGCTATGAGCCCATCGCTTTCGAATTGTTGCCACCGATGTTCACGCTCACCCAGCTTCAGCATCTTTACGAAACGATCTTGGAAGCCCCGGTGGACAAACGGAATTTCCGCAGAAAGATCGTCACTATGAATCTGCTCTTCGAAACCGGCGAGATCGAGCGGGACGTGGCCCACCGCGCGGCGCGGCTCTACCGCTTTGACGAAAGCAAATATAAGCAACTCAAGAAAAAAGGCTTCAATTTCGAGTTATGAAGGCCCTGATGATCGCAGAAAGGTCAGGTTTGGCAGATTTGCGATGATTCAGAAGCCGGTGGCGAAGGGCCTGCTGGCTTGCTTGCGTCGAGCTGTGTTCCTTGTGACGAGAGGTCGCGCTGTTTTAAATTGCTAAAGAATTCGCCGATGGTTTGCGATTCCGTGGCGCCTTCGCAGATGATAGTGGCTGCGTGAAAACCGAGCGCGCGATAACTTTCCATTTGCGATTCGCTGAACCACTGATCAGTGGTTGGTTCGTGAGGAAAGTCGGGATGGGACGCTGCATAGTGGATGACGTCGGCCGGTTCCATTCCGCACACGGTTGGTTTGACGTATAGCAAGGCGCCGTCAGTGCCAGGGCCGTCGCGTTCGGAGTATCGGATGGTTCCGAGCGCATAATAGCTGGCCTGCGCGCCCTGCTTTTTCGGCGACACTGCCCGGACATCGATGGAGATGCCAAGGTCGATCCGGATCTTGCGCAGGGCGTTGCCGAGATCCTCGAACACATAGGCATTGTCGCAACCTGCGTCCACTACCACAATGTGCCTGCAGCGACGCAGAACCATCTCGTAGAGGCCGAGATTATCGAAGTGGCCGCCGTCGGAGAGATTTACGTAGGCATAGGATTCGTTGGTGGTGCCGAGGGCCTCGTTGAAAAGGGGAAGCGCGGCATGAATCGGGCCGGAGCGGTCCCACGTTCGCGCGCCGTGCCGGCTGGGGTTACCAAGCCACCAGCCCAGTCGCAGATTGAAGAGCGTCATAATGAAGGCCACAAGCGTGGAGGAATTGTAACCTTGATTCGGATTGGCAAGGGCACCGGAGATAGCCAAGGCGGTGCCAAGTGTGATGCCGCCGCCGAACTGGGTGGATGGCCGGTAGGCGAGCACCCAGCTTCCGCAGTGAAGCCTGCTGACACTAAAGGGCGCGGCCATTCGTTCCTGCCACGCCAGCTGTCCGCCTCTCACAAGATTGAGCGCAAGATTGATGACATGGAATGGACGGCCCGGCTTAAGGTCGCAGACCCTGATATTGTCGTCCGGGTCGAATCCAGTGAACCAATGCGGCTTTCGAGCGGAACGTGAAGCGCCAAGGAACGCGCGAATCAGCCGGTTGCGGAAGAGCGCATGGAGCGAGAATTTGTTGACATTGACCAGATAACCCATGATCACGCCAAGCCCGGCGAGGCCGGCGAGGACCCAAAGGAGCTTGAAGAACTCGCCATGCGTTCCGGCGTCCCAGAGGTACGTGGGGTTCCTCATCACGCTGCCAGGGGGATCCAAGATCCAGGAGAGCATGCAGGAAAGGAGAACAAAGAAAGCGAGGGACCCGGCGGCAAGCAACCGGTCGCGGGAACTCCAGGGATCGTATTGCGAAAGAACGCCGGTGGCCTTGCTGAAACCGAGCAGAGCCGTGATAAGGCCAAGGGCGCCACCGCAGGCCGCCAGGAGCCATTTCCAGACGACCGCGATTTCGACCTGTGCCACCAGCGTTGGCGCCCAGAGAACCAGGGCGTTCACGGATGCCCACACGACTGCCCCGATGAGGAGCCATGCGATCGCCCTGCCCCACCATTCGCGGTCTTCATCGCTGGTGAACCAGCTCGTGAGGCCGTTGAAGACAGCGTTTGCCGAACAGAACAGCCCCAGCAACAGGGGAAGCGCGAAGCAAATGAAGTTACGAACATCGTTGACCGGGTCCGGGAAAATCTTCGCCGCGATCCACCACGCGAAAAAGCCCGTCAAAGCTCCGGTGAGAAAAATGGTTACCAGCAGGGCGCCGGCTATATTCAGGAGCCTCGCGAATTTGGGCAGGGACTGGCTCCTCCCTCGATCGCGATATGCCACCACGCACGCAGCCGCGAGGCACCCAGCTGCGGAAGCAAGTCCGACGACGATCTGGATCGATAACAAGCCCCACTGGGATGCCATGAAAGGTCCAGCCAGCTCGCTGGTGTTGCGAAACCCCACCCACCAAGCGAAAAAGAAAAAGGCCGCCGTCAGCATGGGGGCGAACCAGCCGAGGAGAAAACGGCGTTGTGGCCAGCGCGAGTCGCCAAAACTTGGAAGGTCAATGGCTGCGTAAGCGGTGGCAGTCGCCAAGCTGACGAACGCCCCAACGAGCAAGGCGACGAGCGTGGTCTGGGCGGGTCTCACGAATGCGCCGAAAACGCAGAAACGGGGTATCAGCAAGATGGCGGCGAGCCATGAGAGCAGAACGATCCAATTGAGCAAAATGTCGCGGAGAATCGTAGCTCCAATCGACCAACTGTCGGCCGAGAAAAGGCCAAATCGGGGTGTGAGGTAATTGCTGAAGGCGCGCAGGTGACGAATCGGATCGCTTTCGGGCTCGATCACTTGGTCCTGCGTGGTCTTGAGCTCGGCGAACACCCCTTCGCGTCCTTGGGGATGGTGATGGATCCATGCACTAAGCCACCCTCCAATGTAGCCGCCACCCGAAACGGTCGACAGGTAGTCAAATTTATCAAGCAATCCGGCGCGAGCGAGCGCCTGAAGAACGCCGAGACCAAAGCTTGCGCTCCGGATCCCTCCGCCGGAGAGACAAAGGGCGCTGCGTTTCGTTTCGAGCGAATGAATGCGTCTGTAAACATCCTTGAGCCGCTCCTGCTGCTCTCTAACCGAAATTTCCGCGCTGCTATTGGAACCAATCTCTCCGGTGAGTTCCTCTTCAAGAATCTCCGGGAGGGATTTCAGGGAGTCGGAATGATCTTTTCCCATAAGCATGGCTGCCTTGCTTACGTGGCGCGACTGCGGGTGGTCATTGTCCTTGTCCGTGGATTCCGGCCGCCAGGAGCAAACTCAATCCTTGTCCCCGAAGGAAAGTGAGCTGACAAACCCGGGGATGAGACGATTTGGGTCGAAGGCCCGAAAAGATCTGGCTCGACCCGAGAATCTTGGGGTCGGCCGGCGGCGGGCCGCTTGCGGTTTGTCATCCGGCGTTCTCACGGGAGGACTCTACTCGGTCTCCACGTCCGATCGCGAAGTATTGAAAGCCTTCGCGTTTGACGAAACTGGGGTCGTAGAGGTTGCGCCCGTCGAAGATCACCGGCTGCTTGAGCAGTTCCTTCATTCGCTCGAAATCCGGACTTCGAAACTCCTTCCATTCGGTTACGATGGCAAGGGCGTCAGCGCCTTGCAAAACGTCCTCTGCGCTCCCGACCACTTCGAATCCCTGTTTGATTCCGGCGATTTTGCGCGCTTCTTCGCCTGCCACCGGATCATACGCGCGCACTCGAGCCCCGGCGCCGTGCAACGCATGGATCAGCGCGATACTTGGTGCTTCGCGAACATCGTCCGTGTCGGGCTTGAAGGCCAGTCCCCAGAGCGCGATAGTACAGCTCGCGAGCCTGTCCCCGAAAAAGCTTTGAATCTTTCGGAAGAGCGTTTGCTTTTGGTGGTAATTTACCTCTTGGACGGCCGAGAGCAGCCGGGCTTCAAAGCCATGTTCATGGGCGCTGCGGATCAGAGCTTGCACGTCTTTCGGGAAGCACGAGCCGCCATACCCGCAACCGGGGTAAATGAAGCCATAGCCAATTCGGGGGTCCGATCCGATGCCCAGGCGCACCTTCTCGATGTCTGCGCCGGCAAGCTCGGCAAGATTGGAAAGCTCGTTCATGAAGCTGATCCTTGTCGCAAGCATGGCGTTGGCTGCATACTTGGTGAGCTCAGCGGAGCGCACGTCCATGATGATCATGCGCTCGTGATTGCGGGTGAAGGGGTCGTAAAGG
>DASTFP010000116.1:0-16866 GCA_035719865.1 Terrimicrobiaceae bacterium
GCATCTTTGAGAAAGGCGCGGGCGATTCCGATGCGTTGGCGCTGACCGACGCTGAGGTGGCTGCCCCGCTCACCCACCGGGCTCTCGAAGCCCTGCGGCATTTTCATGATGAAATCGTGGGCCTGTGCCCGCCGGGCTGCCTCGATGATTTCCGCGTTTGTCGCGCCGGGTCGACCGTAAGCGATGTTCTCCTTGATGTTCGTGGAAAAAAGCACGGTATCCTGGAGGACCATTCCAATCTGGGCGCGCAGGGACTTCTTGGTTAGATCCCGCAGATTATGACCGTCGAGAAGGACGCGACCGGCTGTCGGGTCGTAGAATCGTGGCACGAGGCTGAGAAGGGTGCTCTTACCCGCCCCGGTGCCACCCACGAAGGCAACGCTTTCCCCTTTCGCGATCGTCAGGTTGATATTCTCCAGGATCAGAAGGTCGGGGGAGTAGCCGAAGCTTGCGTCGCGAAATTCGATCTCTCCGCGCGCCTTGGCTATTGGTTTGGCGTGCGGAGCGTCGGGCACGTCGTCTTCGCGGTCGAGCACTTCAAAGCAGCGTGCTGCGCCCGCCGCGGCGCCCTCCAGCGCCCAGGCTGTGTAGCTCAATTGCTCGAGAGGCTGGTAGAGCATGAGAAGGTAGCTGGCAAAGACGGTCAGATCGCCCAGCGTCAAAGCGCCGGCCAGCACCTGCCGTGCACCGACGTAATACATCAGGGCGGTGCCGGCTGCCATGAGCGTGCCCACTACGAGGGAGCTGATGATCGAGGTAGTATTGAAGCGCAGGCCGGCTTCGAGGCTGCGCGCAGCGCGTTTGCGGAACTGCCGGATTTCAAATGTTTCGCGGCCGAAGGCATGCACCATCCGAATCTGACTGATTCCCTCCTGAGTGAGAGCGAGGAGGTCGCTCTCTCGCTCCTGGATGGTAGTGGACTGGCGGCGGACGCGATCGGCGAAATAGCCGATCGCCCAGGTGACAAAGGGCAAGACGGCCAGCGATGTCAGGGCCAAAGGCCAGTTCATCCAGACCATGATGCCGAAGGTCCACAAAAGCATCACGACCGAGCCGAGAATGGTGGCGAAACCTCGATTGTAAATCGCCTGGATGCTTTGCGAATCGTAGGCAACGCGGAAGCTCGAGTCGGAGCTGCGCCGCGCATCGTGATACTTGAGCGGAAGCGACTGCAGGCACGCATAGAGGTCCGTGCGCAGGCGCAAAAGCGCTCTGAGTCCGACCCGGATGAGCAGATAATTTGCCGCGAGGCTGATCAGAGCTCCAAGCACGCTTACCAGGAGGAGAATGACGCAAAGCCACAGGGCGACCTCGGCGGGAGGCGTATCGCCAAACCACCGCGCGATGAATTCTCGCGCCTCCCGGTCGCCCTGCCCCGAATCTGTCGGCAACACCCCGTCGACAATGTATTTAAAAGGCCACGGCTTGAGAGAATTGACCACGATTGCCGCGAACGTCAGGATAATGCCGGCCAGCGAGGGCCACAAATAAGGACGAAAATAGCGGAGTGCTCGCGCGTAAATTGACACCGCCTTTCGTTGCTATCCCAAGCGGCACGGGTTTTCAACGGGATTGCACGAGCGTGCGCAAACCCGTAACAACCTATTGCCAATGCCAGCCGTTCAGAGTGTTCCGAATCGGACCATGGTCGCGCGGGTTTCCCTCGACGATATTGTCATCTACGCAAATGAGGCCCTCGCCGCGTATTTGAGATCTCCAAAAAAGGCGCTTGTCGGATCATCGCTGAGGGACGTAGCGCTGCTTTGCCGCGGCGAGATCGCATCGTGCTTTGCTCGTCCCGAGACCGGACGCACCAGCAATCGGCTCGTCACCGACGGGGACGGTCGAGTGTTCGAGGCGCAATTGTATTGTGACGGCGGGGTGCTCGACATCGTGCTGGATGAGTTAGCATCGTCAGAACTCGCCGGGAGTGAGTTGAAAGAGTCAATCGGGACGCCCCTGGAATCTCTCAGCGACGAGGAACTGCGCACAGTGCGCCACCCCGATCGGAGGTATCTGACGGTCACCTACATGCAGCTTCAAGGGCTGACGCAGTTCGCCGACCGCCTTGCTCCAATTGAAGTCAAGCTCATCATGGATTCCTTTGTCGAAGAGGCGTGCGAGGCGGTGCGCGAGACCCGCTGTACCGTGGGAGAAACATCGCGGGACGCTGTGCTGGGAATCTTTGGTGCGCCCAGATACTTCGCCGACCACCCGCTGCGCGCTATTCTGGCCGCTTGCGATCAGATCCAGCGGACGTCGCAACTGCACTCCGGGCTCTATCGCGAAGGGAAGGAACTGCCCCCCTGCACCTGCGGGATCTGGACGGGTGACACGCTCGTCGGCATGCTGGGAAGTACCGCGAGGCGGCGCTACAGCGCCGTTGGCGCTCCCGTTGATCTCGCGGCGAAACT
The DNA here is from genome assembly GCA_035719865.1 of Terrimicrobiaceae bacterium. Classification (GTDB taxonomy): domain Bacteria; phylum Verrucomicrobiota; class Verrucomicrobiia; order Chthoniobacterales; family Terrimicrobiaceae; genus DASTFP01. The sequence goes on from DASTFP010000116.1 coordinate 2,415, forward strand.
CTGCAAACTTGCGCTCCCCGGAGAAACTGTCTTACCGGAGCACACATTGACGCACATGCTGCGGACGCTCCCGGATGGCTGGCAGCACGTACGCGCCGAAAGCGAGCACGAGCCCGATCTGAGCCAGATAGATTGGACCCGCGAAGAGATAGCCCCGGTTCCCGAACACCTTAAGAAGGTGGTCTACCTGGTCGGACGTGGAGTCCGGGAAAACGCGGACCGCACCGAGTTGTTCTTTGATTATCGATGGTCGTTTCGTGTCCAGGGGAGGGAACCGACACCCATTTTGCGGGTGGTGCGCCCGGCGTTGGTTGGTGATTCCTTTGAGCTGCGTGAGGACAATGTCGTCACCGCCCAAGCCACGCAGGCTTTCGGCAAGTATAAACTCCTGGGTGTGATTAGCACCGGCGGGATGGGAACGGTTTGGCGGGGCGTGGATCGATTTGGAAATGTTCTGGCCATCAAGATCCTGCATGCCAACCAAGCGCTGACGGAAACGCAGCTCAAGCGCTTCCGGCGTGAGGCAGAAATCATGGCGCGGCTTCCACACCGCAATATCTGCAGGGTTTATGAAATGAACGAATTTGATGGAATCCAGTATATCGCCATGGAGTATGTGGATGGTCTTCCGCTGTCCGATCTCCTCTACGAAGGTCATGATTCCTCGATCGACTTTGCCAGTGGAACCGCGAGAGAGATCGATTTGCGGGAGCTGATTCGTTCCTTGCGCTCAAGGTCGCCGCAGGACGAGCCCGCGGATGACACCGAAGCTTCGCCGCGTCCCAAAAAAACCCGCATTCTCCCGATCGAGCAGACACTGAGTCTCATCATTAAGGTATGCGATGCGATTCAGTTTGCGCATGAGCACGGGGTCCTGCATCGGGACTTGAAGCCCGGAAACATCCTGCTCCGTGAAGACGGCGAACCGCTCGTTGCCGATTTTGGTCTGGCGAAGCTGAAGAGCGGCGAGAGATCGCATTCCCTGTCGTTGACCGGCCACGTTGTGGGGACTCTGGAGAACATGGCGCCTGAGCAGGCTGAGTCCAGCAAGGATGTCGACGAGCGCGCCGACGTTTATGGCATTGGGACGATATTGTACCAGATGCTCACGGGTCGTCGCCATTTTGAAGCGACAGGAAACATCGTGAAGGATGCTCAAACGCTAAGGACGCATGAACCGGTCCGTCCGCGAGTTTACAACCCGCAGATCCATCCCGACCTGGAGATCATTACACTCAAAGCGCTGCGCAACGCCCTCGCCGACCGATATCGCAGTGTGGCCGCGCTCAGGGCAGATATCGATCACTATCGGCGCGGAGAAGTCATCAGCGCCAAGCCGGTCTCGCCCGTGGATCTCTTGAAAAAGCTCGTCTTGCGCAACAGGGTCGTTTCCGCGGTCGGTGCGGCATCCGTGCTCATCATTAGCGCCGGAGTGTTGGTCTCGATTTACTTTCTTGACGCGAAACTGAAGGAGGCAAACGCACAATACGCGCTCGTCGAGCAAAATCTGCAAGACGCCACCAGGAGGGAGCAGGACGCCAGGCAGGAGGCTGTCGCCGCAAAATCGGAGAAGGCGCGGGCTGAGGAAATCCTCGCTGAAACACGGCATGCGCTGGACGTTTCAAAGAGAGTCCTGGAGGACAGCAGGCAGGCGCAGACCGAAACGGAAGCCGCTGGTAAGATTAGCGAAGAGACCGAGTTGTCCGCGAGTCAAGAGCAAGTTGCTCCTACGCCTGCGGTGACTTCGGATCAGCCGCTGCCGCAGAATCCTGTCGTCCTGACCGATGTCCCTCCCGAGCCGGATGATGCGCCGTGGCAGCCGATGATGGAGGCGAGCAGGATTTTCAACGTTGATCTTGCCGAAGACGAATTTCGGCGTCTCGAAAAGACCCCCCAGGAGGTGGTCAACCGCCTGGTGCGGGCCGTGGATAGTGTCTCTCTTGCCCTCAGCGAGCGACCCGGTTCGGCAGACGCGTGGATGCTGAAAGGGCGGTTGCACCTCGCCCTGATGGAATTTGGTCTGGCCGCCGAAAGTTTCCGCGAAGCAGCGAAGGCTGAAGAGGTCCCCAGCGATTCGGATAATCCCGAGGAGATGCTCGAGTTGGTGACGCGCTCCGCCTGGCCGGCGAAATTCGCGGAGGCCTCGGAAATGCTTCGCGCTTCGTCCCTCCCTCAGAATCAGGCGGTCGGGGATATCTTGCGGTTTGTTCATGGCAAGCGGAGGCTGCACAACACCTTTCCCGATGCACCTGGCCCTCTTCGCCGGCAGATCACCGGGAACGAAGCCGCCTTGGCGGTGGTTCGACGAAACGGCCCTGGCACCCGTGTGTTCGTCGAGCCCTCAAGCGCCGGCCGCGTTCGCGTGATTGTTTGGAATTCGCCAGAGCTAAAGGACCTGAGCCCCCTTATCGACATCGAGCCCTCCGGTTTGGCCGTCATTGGAGCCAGAACACTCGATTGGAAAACGATCCTCTCACTGCCCCTCGAGGAACTGGATCTCTCGGAAAGCATCCTGGAAACCGTTCCGCACAAAGCGCACGGGTTCCTTCGCGTTCGGTCGCTCAAGCTTGCCAATGCCGGAGTCGCCGTCGTGGACTTCGTTCGAAACATGCCGCTGCTGGAGACGCTCGATCTGTCCTCGACTCGCGTCACGGATCTCACTCCGCTGCTGGCGTGTCGCAGTCTACGCCATCTCAATCTTGCGGGGTTAAACCCGGCAAATCCGCGCACGCTGATGAATCTGCCGATTGAATCGCTGACGCTGAGTCCCATGCTGATCGAAGACAGAAAAGGGCTCGATGCGCTGCGCTTTCATCGCACCCTCAAGGTCCTGCGCGCCCCGGAAGATCCTCCCGACCAGCCCGCCGCGGTTTTTTGGCGCAGGCTTGACGAAGGCGACTACCAGGTCCTGTAGGATCTCAAGATACATTTTGTCCGCGATTTTGAACGAACAGGGCCCCTTGGGCGTCTAATGTTTATACGAATTCCGGACACCATGAAAAATCGATACAGCAAGATTAACCGGAACCGTTATTCGTTGGGTGAACTCATCAGCATCGTCTCTTCCTGTGCCCGCGACAGCCGGGAGACTCTCGCGGCCTTGATTGATCTCTTCGAGAGCGGCCGAGTGCGCCTGGAAAATAATGGCCGCTTGAAGCGCGTTCGTGTCGCCGTGTAAGGCGCGGTTTTTTTCTTCACTTTTCGGACGGCGAACTGCGCGATAGCTTTCGCGCATGGTTGAAATCTCGCTCGAATACCTTGGCGATCTGCGCTGTTTCTCCGTTCACGGGCCATCCCAGGCGACATTGTCGACCGACGCGCCAAGAGACAACCTCGGCAAGGGCGAGGCGTTCAGTCCCACAGATCTCACGGCGACTTCGCTTGGGGTTTGTATGCTGACGACGATGGCGATAGCGGCGTTGAAAAAATCGCTCCGTGTGGACCTCTCGGGAACCAGGGCGACAATACGGAAGCACATGACCGCGGCGCCCCCGCGGCGAATTAAGAAGATCGAGGTCCACGTCGAGATTCCGCTCTCCGATTCGGATTCCGCGCGCGACACACTCGAGGAGGCGGCCCTCACATGTCCCGTGGCGTTGAGTCTTCACCCCGATGTGGAGAAGGTGATCACCTTTGTGTGGAAGCGCTAGGAGGATTTCTATTGGCCTTGGGCGCGTATCCTTCGCTACGCTCGCTGTGTGATTGACCGCTACTCCCTGCCTGAGATGCGCTCGCTTTGGAGTGAGCGACGCAAGCTGGAAATCTGGCTTGAGATTGAGTTGCTGGCCTGTGAAGGCATGGCTGAAGTCGGTTCGATTCCCAGGGAAGACGCGGTTACGATTCGAAGGAAGGCGACGTTTGTCATCGAAAACATCCACGAGATCGAGAAGCGCACGAATCACGATGTCATCGCATTTCTCGAGGATGTCGCCTCGCATGTCGGCCCGGCCTCACGCTGGATCCACCAGGGACTGACCTCCTCCGACTTGTTAGATACGACGCTGGCGGTGCAGATGAATTCCACCTGCGCAATTCTGCTCGATGATTTGAACCACCTTCGCGATGCCATCGCCCGTCGGGCAATAGAGCACAAGTTTACTCCGATGATGGGGCGCAGCCACGGGATCCATGCGGAGCCGATCACCTTTGGTCTGAAGCTGGCATTGATGTTTGACGAGTTTTCTCGCGCCACGCAGCGATTGCTGCAGATGCGCGAGCGTGTCCGCGTGGGAAAAATTAGCGGCGCGGTTGGCACTCATGCCCACTTGGATCCGCGGGTGGAGAAGTTTGTTTGCGAAAAGCTCGGCCTTAAGGCTGCGGCGCTTTCCACGCAGATTATTCAGAGGGATCGCCACGCCGAATTTGTTGCGGTGCTCGCGCTCGTCGCGAGTTCCGTCGATCGCTGGGCGACAGAATTCCGCCATCTCCAGCGCACGGAGGTACTCGAAGTTGAGGAGTACTTTGCCGCGGGGCAGAAGGGCAGCTCGGCAATGCCCCACAAGCGCAATCCGATCACCGGCGAACGGCTGAGCGGTATGGCTCGCGTCATTCGCGGGAACGCGATTGCCGCCTTGGAGAACGTCGCTCTCTGGCATGAACGCGATATCAGTCACAGCTCCGTCGAGCGCATCATTTTGCCCGACTCGAGCACGCTGGTGGATTACATGCTCGTGACCATGCGCAAGCTCATCGAGGGCCTGCACGTGTATCCCGAAAACATGAAACGCAACATGGAGATGACACGCGGACTTTACGCCAGCCAATCTGCGCTCCTCATGCTCACGGAAAAGGGGCTTGATCGGAAAGATGCCTACGAGGCGGTTCAGCGAGCCGCCACGAAGACTTGGAAGCATGGAGGAAGCTTCGCTGAAAATCTTGCCGCCGAGCCTCTCGTCGCGAAATATTTGACCGAACAAGATATGGCCACGGCCTGCTCCACCGAGCGGCATTTTCGCCACATCGAAGAGAAGTTTCGCGCGGTGGGGATTATTGGGTGAGAGCGGCGCGGTCGCTGCCCGCGTCGCCCGTGCCGCTCGATTGTGTGGCGTCCAGCTGCTTGACCACCGTCGTGAGGTAGACGGGTTCGGGATGCTTGTCCCGCCATTTTGTGATCTCGCGCTTTTCGATAACGCGGAACCCGTAGCGCTCCAGAACCTTGGCACCGCGGCGCGATTCGAAGGTGACCATTTGTCCGAACACAGCCTTTTCTCCCTTTTCTCGCAGGTAGTCGAAGTATGCGTTCATCATCACCGAAGTTCTGGCGGCGCCCTGTGCCTCGGGCAGCACGTTGAAATGGAAATGCGCCGTCCGTCTCGGGGCGGCGGGGACTTCGCGCCAGGAGTTACGAAGAATCCAGCCGATGAAATCGCGCGTCGCCCTATTGTAACTCGGATACCGGCTCATACCTCTCAAAAAAAGGAGAATGTTCTGAACAAAGCTGTAAATTTGCTGGCGAAAGGGTCTGCGCGAACCGAGCAAATAGCCGACGATGCGGCCATTCTGTTCCATGACAAAGCAGGACTCCGGTTCGACGTCGGTATAGTAGCTTGTGAGGTAGTCGGCGAAGAGCTCTCGATCCTCGAACACCGGGTCGACGGGCTTGCCCAGAAATCCGGTTTCACAGCACAAAAACCGCACGGCGTCGCGGTCGCGAGAATCGAATTTTCGAACGACAAATCCGGGAGGCAAGGCCATGTCAGTGAGGTTAAGCAGCGAACCGCTCAGCGGTAAATGGAAAAGAAACAGGCCGGTTGCGGCCGGATGTTGGTCGCACCGCCCCGACTCTATCATCTATTTTGCGAAGCGAAGGAGCACGTCCTCGTACAGGAAAAACAGCCGTTGAAAGACGATCTTCCAGGAATAATGCTCCCGCGCAGCGATGCTCGCCTCCAAGCCGCACTCGCGCAGGTCTTCGCTGAATTTTGCTTCGATGGCTTCCGCCAGCGAGCGCGGTGTGTTGTCGATTGCCCAATGCCTCTGATTGGGGAATATGATTCGGTCCATGTAACTGCCCCGGATGCCAATAACCGGGGTGCCGCAGGCCTGGCTCTCAAGGGTGACCAGGCCGAAGGTTTCCTGAATGCCGGGATGAACAAACAGATCGGATGTGCGGTAGACGGACGCGAGTTCGGCGGGCTCTCTGCAATACTGCAGCCAGGTGACACATTGGGTCTGTTCTTGCAGGCGCACGAGAGCCGGCCGCAGCGCGCCGTCGCCAACAGTCAGCAGGTGATACTTGTTCGGCGTTTTCCGATGGAGAATTGCAAAGGCGTCAAAGAGCGTGCGAACGTTTTTTTCCGATGCCAGGCGTCCCACATAGAGAAGAAGCCGGCGTCCGTCGGGAATCTTGAGCTCGCGCCGCAGTGCAGTGGAAGGGGCGCCGTTCGGCTGGAAAACTTCCGCATCGACCCCAAGATCGATGCTCTCGACGCGTTCGACACCCCATTGTCTCAAGAGCTTTGTGAGAGTAGGGCTGGGAACGAAGGTGCGTTGGAAACTGTTGTAGAGAGCCCTCACGTAGCGCCGGCTGACGTCCTCCGCGATCGCGATGGCGATCGGACCAAAGTACCTCGCCACAGACCGAATATAGGCCTCCGGGAAATGCGAGTGATAGAAGCCGACCACCGGGATATCGAGGCCGCGACTCGATGCGACGGCCTTCCACGCGAGTTGGTACGGGTCGCCCGATTCGATGATGTCCGGCCTCTCCTTCTCAAGGACCTCTTCGACAAGATGAAGCTTGAGCAGGGCCCGATACCGCGAAGTTCGTGAAACAAGGGGTGACGCAATCGTATAGACACGGGAGATATTGTCGCCATGAGTCTCGGTCGTCTCGCCGGGTACGACGAGGATGTGCTGGCAGTCAGGGCGCGCGTTGCGCACGTAGGCAACCTTCTGCTCGATATAGCGCCGCACGCCACCGCTGACCGGGGAGTAGAATTGGGTGAGGTCGCAGATTTTCAAGGTAACGTCCTGGGCACTTGATTTTTCGACACGCCCGCCGCGAGCGGCCTGGAGCGGCCGCTACTCTTGCTCTGCCAGCCAGCGCTCGGCATCGATTGCGGCAGCGCAACCTTCGCCGGCGGCGGTGACCGCCTGCCGATAGACGTGATCGGCGACGTCACCGGCGGCAAACACCCCGGGAAGGTTCGTAAAGGTGCCTTTCCGCTGGATAAGGTAGCCGTTCTCGTCCATTTCGAGCTTGTCACGAAATGGCGCCGTATTGGGAACGTGGCCGATGGCGACGAAGACGCATTTCACCTCAAGTTCGCTTTGCGAGCCGGACACAGTGTTCCTGAGCTCCACTCCCCGAACCTCGCGGGAGCCGTCCGTCAAGTAAGCGGTGACGACAGTGTCCCAGATGGGTTTGATTTTCGGGTTCGCCAGCATACGGTCGGCCATGATCTTTGAGGCGCGCAAGGCTTTGCGGCGATGGATCAGATAGACCGTGGACGCAAAACGCGTAAGGAAAATTGCCTCCTCGCAGGCAGAATCTCCGCCTCCCACAACACAGACGGGGACGTTGCGGTAAAAGGCCCCGTCGCAGGTCGCGCAGGAGGTCAGGCCATGGCCGATCAGCTCTTTCTCGCGGTCGATGCCCAGATAGCGCGGGGACGCACCGCTGGCAATTATCAACGCCTTGGTCTCGCGCCAATCCTCATCCACCTTGAGCCGACTGTGTGTGCCAGCATGTTCGAATCCCTCGACACTACCGTACTCGAACCGGGCGCCGAACTTCTCTGCCTGTTGGTGCATCCGCATGATCAGATCAGGCCCGTCGACACCGTCAGGAAACCCCGGGTAGTTCTCCACGGCGGTGGTCGTCGTGAGCTGGCCGCCGGGTTGCCGGCCTTCAAGAACCAGGGGAGAAAGATTGGCACGGGCGGCGTAAATGGCGCTGGTCAGTCCTGCGCATCCCGTTCCAACAATGATCACATTTTCCATATCGCGAGGCAATAAACACGAACTGAGGCCAATGCCGAAGGAAATTTCCGCCTAGCCTGGGCGCGGCATCCTCTGCGGGAGGTGGTCGATATGTAGGACCAAGGGGTTCCGCAGACCACGTTTCTCACGGGGTGTTTTTGAGGAGGATTTGCGTGCCGCAGCGCGCCACGGGAGCGAGCGATACGCCAAGGAGGTCGCGCCACCCCTCCAACTTGCTTTCTTCAGTAATGAGGATCGCGGTGGAAGGCGAATTCCAAAATGCGACGAACTCGGAAGTCGTTAGAAATCGATCCCGACCGATTCCGAATTTACGGACGACGAAGTCGTCCTCCGGATCTTGGTCGAGAAGGATAACGCGTGAGTCGCTGTAGAATAGTAGGCTGCTCCCGGTGTCGATTCCCCCATCGTAGACGATTGGGGCGTCGTCGTGAATGTCACCGGCGACCGTGGCAAGTGAAAAGTAGGGCGAGACCAGCGATGTCCCGCTGACCGCGCCCAAATCCAAGCAACCGGCCGCAGCTGCCAAGGCAGCCAGCTTGAGCCTTGAGGATCGGAGCACAAGCCCGAGGAGAACGAGCAGGAGCGCTCCGCCGAGTGCTATCCAAGCCGTGGTTTGCAGGCTGGTCCAGATCGTGCGATCGAAATTGATGACTGTCGTCCAAGCTGTGGCTCGCTCCGCGAGCGTGGCAGCGTTAGCAGCCGGGGCCAAGACGACAGCCGCCTGAAACCAAGCTAGAGCGGCGCCAAGCAGCATGGAAGACAGCACCAGCAAGCCTTGGAATCGCGAACGTTCCAGCACCCATGCGACCGCAAGCGCAAACGCGGGCCACATGGACATCGCGTAATAGTCCTGGCGTTGTCCCGCGACAAGAACGGATCCCATGATGACAGCCATCCAGGCGATGACGATGCTCGCATGAAAGCTTGGAATGTGACAATATATTGCTCGAAAACGAGTTAGTAATTGTGCAGCCCCGGTGATGATTGCCAGCGACCAGGGGAAGAACCAGGCCAGTTGCAGGAGGATGAACTGGGAGCGGGGCACGTCGGTGTAAGACGTGGCAGGCGTGCCGGCGCCAAGAAGATGGCCAAGTTGCTCGGCAACGAAAAGGTTATGGAGGTAACCAGGGAAACGAGCCTCAATGCAAATGTACCAGGGAAGGTTGATTAACGCGAAGACCGAAGCGCCCCGCCACGAAACCAGTCCCCGCATAACTGGGCGGAATTGTCTGGAAAAAACAGCCGCCAAAGCCACGATTGCGATCGGATAAAGAATTCCGTGCCAGCCTTTTGTGAAGCTGGCAAGTGATGCGAAAAACCAAAATCCGAGATACCATTGTTGGCGGGCCGAGGCAACATCCGCGCCTCGAAGCGCACAATAGAGCGCTGAGGTGATGAACGCTGAGAACAATGGCTCCGGCATGACGATTCGGCCAAGGGTGAAGGTGCCGAGCGACGTGAGCAAGATGATGCCCGCCAAAAATCCGCGCGATCTGCCTCCCATGTGCGCGCCGATGAGAAACGTTACGCTCACCCACGCCGTCACGGCGAGGGCGTTGGGCAAACGCGCCGCAAATTCGTTGATGCCGAAAGCCTTCATCGAAACGGCGATCGCCCAGTAGAGAAGAGGCGGTTTGACCAGCCGGGGAATTCCGTCGTTCTCGGGAATCAGCCAGGAACCGCTTCGAACCATCACCTTCGCCGCCCCGCCGTATTGACCGTCGGTCTCGTTGTAAAGGTCGCCCCAGCCCGCCGTGCCCAACGTGAGCGCGGCGGCCAGCGCAAGCAGAAGAGGCAATTGCCACCGGCCCTGACGACTCACGACGCGAAGGAAAAAGATTCCGGGAAACCGGCTGGCAGCCGCACTGGACGGCCCCCCGGCATGCGAATCAAGGCGAGCGCCTGGCGGCAGGTTACCAACACGCAATTGTCTGCCGGGCGGGTGATCTCAAAGCTGACCCAAAAACGAGCGCCGGACGATTCCGTCACCCGCCCGTTGACGGAAACGATGTCGCCGAGGAACGCGGGTTTTCTATACTCGATCTCGGTGCGCACTACGACGGGGTGAATCTTTGTCTGCATGATCTCCCGGAAGCTCATCCCCATTCGCAACGCGAGCAGGGTGCGCGCGGTCTCGATAAAGCGAAGATAGGCAATGTTATGCACAGCGCCGCTTGCGTCGCTGTCGAAGTACATGACTTGGATTTCCGTGGAAATCGAAGGCCGATTAGAACTCTCCATGCGGCGGATAATGTGCTGACAATCCGTCGCCTCAAAGTCCAATCATTGCACTTTCGAAATGTCCTGCCTGAGCTGGACGATCTGTTGTCCGACGTCGGAGTCAGGAATGACAGAAAAGGCCGCCTCGAACTTCGCGAGCGCTTCAGATTTTTTGCCGGAATCGGCCAGCAGCTTCGCTTCGTCGCGCAGGCGTGTGAATTGCTCGATTTTCGCGACGGCCTGTTGTCGAAGGCCGGTGACGGCCCGCATTGTTTCTGGCCCGAAGAGGGTCGCATTGCGGGTAAGTTCATCCAGGATGTCCTTGGCCTCCAAGTAACGCTTCTCGTCGAAAATCGCTTTCAGCTTGTCAAAATCTGCTCCCGCCTTGCAGAGGGTCGCAGGCTGACGAACAGCGGCCGCCAGCTGGCTGGGCGGATTGGTGGCCAGGAAGCCGGCGATCGTGCCGCTCATCGTGGAAATCTGCTTCTCGAGTCCGGTTGAGAGCTGAGCCGGGGGTTCCTCCGGGTTAAGGGCCGCAAGCTCGCGCTCCATCGATTTGGAGATTTTTTCTGCTTCAACCGTGGTCGCCCGGACAATCGCGAGCCCCGAATCCCACACCTTGAGTCGCGCAACGCTTTTGGGGTCTTCACTGGGTTTCAGGGTTCTGAGCTGATCAAGAAGACTTTCCGCTTCTTCAAGGGAGATCCCAGATCTGCCAAGTTTCTCAAAAAGCTTGCTCCGCCTCTCTGCTCTGACGAGTTCCCCAAACTGGCCGGAGACCTCAGCGGCAAGCTTTTGCGCATCGGAATTGGCCTCCGCAAGGTCCTTCAGTGCCATATATCGTGGATCGCTCTCAAGATCGAGACTGCTGGGCGGCCTGGCGCGGGCGATGTCGGCTTTCAATAGTTGCGCGAGCTTGATCGCCTTGCCCTTTACAAAAGTTTGCCTCGATACCCATGCGCCTGCAGTTTTGACTTTGCCGGAGTCGTATTGTGCGAGTTCTTCCCTGAGCACGGTGATGGAGGGATCCAAGTAGCTGCGCGAAACGGGAAACTTGGCGACGATCGCCCTGATTTCTTCGATCCTCGAGGCGAGCGACTGCCTGTCCTGTGCGTTGACGACTTCGGGAAACTGGTCAACGTCCGGATAAACGACAAGTTTCACGATGCGTCCCACTGACACCTGACGGCGACCCGCCTGTTTGGTGCGGAACTCGTAGTAACCCGCCCCGGGCGTGCCATCAGCGGTGCGATTTATGAATGCCTGGAATTCCAGCACCGCTACTTCCGAGTCCTTCGACCACGGCTGCGGCTTGATGAGGGCCAACCCGGGCCTTTGTTGGACGCTAAAGCCGTCTCCAGACTGGCCCAGAAAGGTCGAGGCTGTCGAACAAAGCACGATCACGAGATAAGCGGAAGTTATGCGCGGGAGGGACATCATAACTTTGTCGAAGCCTATGTGATCACCCTCTCCTCGCAACAGGATTTCCCGCGCTTTCGGGTCCGCAAACTCTCATTTCCGATCACGTCGTCGGCTCTTCCGGATTCAGCAATTCGGCGTCCATCGCGTTCGTGGTGCGGTTGAAAGCCGCGTGCCGACTCACTGCGGGGTTTGTTGGGCGCTTGCGCGAGTCATTGGATGCGGAATATCCACTATTACCGTATCAAAAGAGACCTCGACTTCGCGCTCCATTCCCAGCACCTCGAGCAAAACGGCTACGCGTTCACGTGCGGGCATCACGCGACTGACCACGGCGCGTAACCCGCGGAACGGACCCGCAATGACATTCACCTCCTCGCCGACCTCGATACCAGGTTGAATGACGATGGTCTCCTGGTCCTGCACCGCATTCCGGAGTTCGCTAATAATCTCCGGCGCCACGCGCGCGGGAAGTTCTCCAAAGCTCACGATCTTTACCACGCCGCGCGTCGCCCGGATTTGCCGCCATTGCGATGTGTATTGAAACCGGGCAAAGACATAGCCGGGGAACATTGCTTCGGTTACCCAGAGCTTTCCGGAACGCCGGGCGCGCTCAAAGCGCACAAAAGGACAGAATACTTCGACACCGTTTTCAACTTTCAGAAAATTGCTCGTAAGTCTCTCATTCCGAGGCTTCGTTCGAAGGCAATACCATTCAAAATCGTCTGTCATGTCGTCATCTGCACAGTAAGCATTTTTCGGAACGGATTCGAGGGGAAAGCAAAAATCCAAGCTTTCGATGTGGCGGAATTGTCACAAAAAGCGAATTGAACGCCAATCGTCGCTGTGAACAACTTGTGAATAAACCCTGACGTCATGAAGTATTATCGAACCGGTTGGATCTCGGACGTGCACTTGGGAACGCGAGGGAGCAAAGCGATGGAGTTGCTGAACTTTCTTCGCGAGGCTGAATTTGAGACGCTCTACGTCGTTGGCGATTTGATCGATATCTGGGCGATGCGGCGCGCAATTTATTGGCCGCAGGAGCACAACGATGTTCTTCAGAAGCTTCTGCGCAAAGGGCGCAAAGGCACCGAGATCATCTATATCGTCGGAAACCACGATGAGTTTCTCGACAAGTTTTGGGGACACTATGGCAGCATGGTTATTCAAGAAAACGCCGTTCATCTCACTGCGGACGGCCGCCGATTGCTAGTGATGCACGGGGACGAGCTCGATACCGTGGTGCAAAATATGGGGTGGCTCGCGCATCTCGGAGACCTCGGCTACAGGCTTCTGATGAGGAGTAACGGTCTCGTCAATTTTTGCCGGCGCCGCTTCGGTCTCGGCTATTGGTCGCTGAGTGCGTATGTGAAAGCCGAGGTAAAGAATGTTGTCAGCTTTATCAGCCGGTTTGAGGAGGCTGTTGTGCGGTATGCTCGGGACTTCGACGTCGACGGTGTTCTTTGCGGGCATATCCACACCGCGACGATCCGCGAAATTCATGGCGTCCACTATTACAATGCCGGGGACTGGGTGGAGAGCTGCACCGCCATTGTCGAGCGCTACGACGGCTCTATGGAATTGCTGCACTTCGCGGGTCAAGCCTCTCCCGCAGGTTCAGTTGTCCCGGATCCCCCGCTGGCGTCCGAGGCGGGAAAGGATCGAACTAGCCGGGGAAATTTCGGCATCCGATCAGGCGGAGTCCTTCGAGAGTGAGTGAGGGCGCGACGACGGAAAAGAGGCCCGTGCTTCCCGCGATGAGTCGTGCATCCCCGCCTGTGGCGATGAGATGGGCGCGTCCCTTGGAGGTCACTTCCGCCAGAATCTGTTTCAGGATCTCGGCGACCAGTCCCCGGTAGCCATGGATCGCGCCGGAGCGCATCGCCTCCGCCGTGCTGCGTCCTATGGCTTGACGCGGCTCTCGAAGCCTGACCTGCGGGAGAAGAGCTGTGCGTTGGTGCAGATAGTCATTCATCGCGTTGAGACCGGGTGCGATCACGCCGCCGACATAGTCGCCACGCGCTGAGATGACGTCGAAGGTCACCGCCGTGCCAAAATCGACGACGATAGCGGGAGTTCCATAGAGCGCGGCGGCGGCAGTTGCGTTGGCCAACCGGTCCGCGCCGATAGTGTCGGGTCGTGGATAGTCGATGCCGACCCCGAGGGAGACCTTGTGACTCACCCAGCAGATCGGCGCGGGAAGGCCTTTCACGGCGATCGGATTTCGCGACGGCACCACCGACGCAACCACCGCGTGTTTTGCCCCTCGCCGTCCCAGCACATCTCGCAAAGACTTTGCTGTAAGATCCTTGGTGAAAAGCCGCGTCACGTGGCCCAGCCGGTGGCGGTTGGAGAGAGCGATCTTCGTGAAGGAGTTGCTGATGTCTACGAGAACAAATTCAGCAGCCGCCATCCCGTGAGGATTCTTCCTCGCCATCGTGGGGTCAAGCAGACGCTGAGGGCTCTCAACGGCTTCAACCCGGAGCTCTTCGGGCGGCCTCAGGTCGAAGCACGACGGGGCGTCTCGCCTTTTCAGACCGCCCGGGTTGTTCCTCGTAAGCGCCGGCGGCGAGTGCCAGATCCGCTTCTTCGGCGGGCAAAAAGGGCTTGAACCGATGCTTATCGACGGCCTTCATGTAAGCTTCGAGCGGCGAGACGGCTCCTGAGACGAGCTGTTCCCAAATCGCATCATCCATGAATTGCATTCCCTCGCTCTTGCCGGCGACAATAACATCCTGAAGCTTCTGGGTTGCGCCCTCGCGGATGATCGCGGAGACAGCGCTGTTTGAGACGAGAATTTCGTTGACGGCCACGCGCCCCATTCCGTCCGCCCTTTTCAGAAGAAGCTGCGCCACCACCCCGCGCA
>DASTFP010000117.1:0-11178 GCA_035719865.1 Terrimicrobiaceae bacterium
CCGCTTAGTTCAACATGGCTATGAGCGGCTGGGGAAATATTCCCAGCAAAATGATCGCGGCGCAGAAGACTCCGATAAGAAATTTACTCGAGCCCGGCACGGGTATGCTGGATGCGCCGTCCGGGGCAGGCTGCCAATACATCGCGCGCACCACTTTCAAATAGTAGTAAAAGCCGCTGGCGACAGTCACCGCGCCGATGGCGACGAGCAGATATTGCTGGCTTCGCATCGCCGCTTCGAAAATGAGGAACTTGCCAAGGAAGCCGACGGTGAAGGGAAGACCGGCGAGCGAGAGCATCGAAATAAGCATTCCGAGGGCCAGGACGGGCGACCGGCTTCCAAGTCCATTGAAATCTGAAATGTCGTCGCCGCCGGATGCCATCGCGACGTGCTGCAGGACAAGAAACGCGAGAAAGGTCATCAGGAAGTAGCCGGCCAGATAGAACCCAATCGCGGGGCCGGAAGGACCTCCCCGAAAACTCGCCACCCCGATAAGTAAATATCCCGCATGAGCGATGCTCGAATAGCCGAGAAGACGTTTGAGATTCGTCTGCGGCATCGCCGCAAGGTTGCCGTAGACCAGGGTAAGCGCCGCCAGGAGGGTAAGGACGATCAGGAGTTTTCTCTCGATGCTGGAAATTGTAAAGAAAGGCTCCAGGACTCTAAGCAGCACAATAAAACCCGCCGCCTTCGAGGCGACCGAGAGAAATGCCGTGATCGGGGTCGGCGCGCCCTGGTACACGTCGGGAACCCAAAATTGAAACGGGACCGCAGCGACCTTGAAGCCCAAGGCGACGAGCACGAGCCCGAGCCCGAAGAGGACGGCCGCTTGCGAGCCTTCGGTAAGAAGCGGCAACTGCTGACGAATTCCCTCCAGGGAGGTCTGGCCCGTGATCCCGAAGACCCAGGTGATACCATAAACAAGGAAGCCCGTGGACAGCGCGCCAAGGATGAGATACTTGACTCCGGCTTCGAGGCTGCCCGTGTTTTTTCGCATGCTTGCCACCAGCACGTAAAAGGTGACCGTCACCAACTCGAGCGAGACGAAGATCATTACGAAGTCGGCCGCGGATACCATCCACATCAACCCCGCGCACGTGAAGACTGGCAAGATGAAGAACTCTCCGACGCCCGCCTGCGGACTTGCCGACGGGATGAAGCGCTCATAGATCGGGGCGTAATCGAGCGCGAGGGCGATCGTCAGAGCGGTCGAGAGCAAGACGAAGCGTTTGAAGAAGAGGGCCGGAGCATCGGCGACATAAAAGCTTGGTGGGATCACGTGGCTGGGCATCGGTCCCGTCAGGAAGGAGAGGACGAAAGCGGCGAGGAGTCCCGCGATGGCGGCCAGGCCGATGGACCGCTTATCGAGCTTCGTGAAGCAATCCATCATCAGCAGGAAAATGCCGACGCAGACGATGCAGATTTCCAGCGCGAAGGGAGGGACCGAGGTCATGGCCACATCAAGGCGGGAACGACGTAGTTGAGGACAGCCTGCGGAAAGAAGCCGGCGATCAGAAGCAGCACGAGAAGTCCGGTGACGCAGAGCCGCGGCACCGTGGCGATGTCCGGGAGCGCCTTCCATTTGTCGCCGATCGGGCCCATGAATATTCGACGATAGGACCGGAGCATGAAGATCGTGGAAATTACCACGCCCCACAGCGCGACGACCGTGGCGATCTGAAACTCATTAAGGCCGAGCTTCGAGGGCGCGCCAGCCGAGAAAGCGCCGAAGAAAATCAGGAGCTCACCCGCGAAATTGGCGAAACCGGGAAGGCCCACCGCTGACATGGCGGCGAACCCGAAGAGAAGACCGAATGCCGGCATCGCCTTGGCGAGCCCTCCGAGTTCCCCGAAGTCCAGCGTTCCGGTTCGTTCCCGCAGTTCCCCGCTCAGCGCGAAGAGAGCGGCGATGGAGAGGCCGTGGGCGACCAGCATCAATGCAGCCCCGGCCAAACCGAGCGTCTTCCATGACAGCAAGCCGAGGAAAATGTAGCCCATATGCATGACGCTGGCGTAGGCGAGCATGAGGTCGAGCTTGCGCTGCGAAATCGTGACCAGGCCCACATAGAGAATGTTTCCAAGAACCAGGACGATCAGAAGGGTATTGAACTGCGCCGCGACATCAGGGTGAAAGACGGGAGTTACAAGCCGCAGGATACCGTAGAGGCCAAACTTCTTGAGCACTCCCGCATGAAGCATCGCGGCCGGGGCGGGCGCGGAAGCGTAGGCTTGAGGCGCCCAGGTGTGAAACGGAAAGAGGGAAACAAGAATTCCAAATCCCAGAATAAGCAGCAGGTAGACGCTCCCCTGGGGTCGTGCTTCGCCCGACGCGGCCAACTCGGTAATACGTCGCATGTCGAAGGTGCGCTCGTTTACGGGAAGGCTCAGGTAGAGGCCAATCAATCCGATCAGGAGAATGAAACTTCCCAATGCCAGGTAAGTCGTGACCTTCCAGGCGGCCGCCTGTCGATCACCCGACCCCCAAATCCCGATGAGCAGAAATGTCGGGATAAGGGCCAGCTCGTGGAACATGTAGAAGAAGAAAGCATCGACTGAGGCGAAGGCGCCGACAGCGCCGGCGGAAATCAGGAGCAGGCTCGCGTAGAACCAATTCGAGTGCTTCGCAGGCGTTCGCGCGATGCACACCGCCGCCAGCGTCACCGCGGTCGAGAGCAGCAGGATCGCCACGCTCAGGCCGTCCGCGCCCAGCGTGAAGTGAATGCCGAGTGACGGAATAACCGGAAACGAGCTGACGAATTGATAGCCGGCATCGGGCTTGCACCATCCGAAGATTATCAGGCTTGCCAGGAAGTTAAGGGCGGCGGCGGTTACAGCGGTGTCGCGAGGGCGTGTTCCCGCAACAGTCAGCGCTGCCCCGGCGATCGGGAGAATAACGAGGCAAAACAGCGGGCTCATCACGCGAGAAGGATGTAGATGAGGCCGACGACGCCGGCGCCAAAGAAGAATGCGTAAGCCTGGATATTGCCAAGCTGGAGAAAGCGCAGAATGTATCCACAGGCCCAAGTGAATCGGCTCGGAATTTGCGCAACGAAGAGGTCGACAACCCAGCGGTCCGCCCATCCGCCAAGCGAGGCCAGACTGTCCTGCACGTTCTTGACAATCCAGTTGTACAAGTCGTCGATGTAAAACCGGTTGGCGAAGAGGGGGATTACCACTGGATCCTTCGCGGGGTTGCGATACAGCAGGATTGCGAGGCCGGCTCCCAGCACGAACATCGCCAGGAGAGCGTAATGCAGGATTTCGGGGACATGCTCAGGTTCCTTGAGGTGGAAGAAGAATCCCTCAACCGGCGCGTAGCCGGCCACCCACGCCGGAATGGCCAGTAGAATGAGGGGAACAACCATGACCGCGGGCGATTCACGCGCGTGCCGGGCGTGATCGCTTCTTGGCGTTCCGAGAAAGACCACCGCCAGCAGGCGGAACATATAGAAAGCGGTGAGCCCTGCCGTCAGAACCGCGATCCAGCCCAGGATCGGCTTTTCGATGACGGCCCAGGCTATGATGAGATCTTTGCTATAGTAGCCGCTGAAGCCCGGGAAGCCGCTGAGCGCCAGGGTTCCGACGACAAGGCACGCGAACGTTATCGGGGTCTTGGACTTCAACCCACCCATGTGCCAGATGTCCTGCTCGTGATGAAGGGCAACGATAACCGATCCGGCGCAGAGGAAGAGAAGGCACTTGAAGAAGGCGTGCGTGAACAGATGAAACATCGGCACGTCCGGCCCAGGAGCGACACCCGCCCCCAGAACCATGTAGCCCAACTGCGAGATCGTCGAGTAGGCGAGGATGCGTTTGATATCGTTCTGTTGGGTTGCCATGAGGCCGGCGGCCAAGCACGTGAGGGCGCCGACCCAGGCGATGAAGTCGCGGGCGATCGGAGCCGCCACGAGAAGGGGAAAAACGCGCGCGAGCATGTAAACCCCGGCGGCGACCATCGTGGCGGCGTGGAGCAGTGAAGAGACCGGGGTCGGGCCTTCCATCGAATTGGGAAGCCAGACATGAAGCGGAAGCTGCGCGGATTTTCCGATCGTGCCGCAGAAGATAAGAAGGCACGCGATCGTCAAGTAGTGTCCCTGTGACTCCAGAAGGGGGACCTTCGCAAAAATCTCCCCGAAGACGACGGACCCGGTCGCGAACCACAAAGTAAGGATACCGATCATGAAGCCGAAGTCGCCGAGGCGGTTAACGATGAAGGCCTGCTTGCAGGCGTCCGCGGCGGATGGCCGGCTGTAGTAGTGGCCGATGAGGATGTAAGAGCTGAGGCCGACGAGCTCCCAGAAGATAAACATCATCACGAAGTTGTTGGCGAGCACGATGCCGAGCATGGAGAAGAGGAAAAGAGCCAGCCCGCCGAAATAGCGCCAGTAACCTTCCTCGCCGGCCATGTAGCCGAGAGAATAGATAAAGACCAGGGATGCGATCGTGTTGACAACCACGAGCATCGTTCGGCTCAGCGGATCGATGGTCATGCCCAGCGGAACCGTCAAAACGTCCGGGACGTTTATCCAGAGGAGTTGATTTGGCCCCACTTCGCCCGGCTGGAAAAACAGCCACCAGCTTAGCGCACAGGCCAGTAGCGCCCCGCCGATGGCGAGTCCGGCACTTAGCTTTCTCGAATACCTGCCAAAAAAAAGGATGAGCGCTGCGGAGACGAGCGGTGTGAACAGGATGATCCAGGGGGCCGTCGCGGCATTCATTAGAATTTCAGGCTGTTCAAATCTTCGACGTGGGTTGTCCGCTTGGCGCGGAAGAGGGCGACGATGATGGCCAGGCCCACCGCGACTTCGGCCGCAGCCACCGTGATAACGAAAAATACAAACACCTGGCCGTTGTAGTTGGGCAGACCCGCAAGCGTGAGATTGTAGCGGGAAAAGGCGACCAGGGAAAGATTTGCCGCGTTCAGCATGAGCTCCAGGCACATGAAGATGATCAGAATGTTGCGCCTCAGGATGACGCCAGCCAGTCCGATAAAGAAAAGCAGGCCGCTGACGGCGAGATAATGGCCAAGCGTGGGGGTCACTTCAGCTCCTTCTTGCTTAGAACGACGACGCCGATGGTGGCGACCAGGAGGAGGACGCCAACGATTTGAAAAGGCAAATTGAATTGCCGGAACAGCGTTTCACCGACCGCGGAGACATCGCTTATCTGAGGGTTCGAGATCGGTGGTTTCTGCATGTTGAAGGGCACAGCCGAAGACAGCACCTTCCCCAGCAGGCCAATAAATCCAAAGACAACAAATGCTCCGCCGATCCACGCCCCGATGTTGACTCGTCGCGGTTGCTCGGTGCGGAGATCGAGGAGCATGATGATGAAGAGGAACAACACCATCACGGCGCCGGCATATATAAGCACCTGCACCACGCCGATGAAGAAGGCGTCAAGCGTGATGAAGAGCGCGGCCAGAAAGACGAAGGACATGACGAGGCTCAAAGCGCTTGACACCGGGTTTCGCAGAAAGACAACGGCCGCCCCGAAAATGAGCATTAACGCCGCGAAGACCCAAAAGAGAACGAGCTGCATAAGGTAGCGGGAGGCTGGATGGGGTTTTAGCAGCGCCCTCCAGATCGGGCTACTTCTTTTCGTTCCACTTAAAAACAAGCCCTTCCATCACCCCGCCCATCTCGTAGAGCTTCTCCTTGTTATGAACCATCTCTTCCCGGGTGTAGCCCGTGATCGAGTAGTCCTTTTTGAGAAAGATGGCTTGCTCGGGACACACCTCCTCGCAGAGGCCGCAATAAATGCAGCGGATCATGTCGATTTCGAACTCCTTCGGTCGCTTCTCAACCTTTGCCCAGGGATCCGCGGGCGGTATCTCTTCGGGAATTATGGTGATGGCGCGCGGCGGACAGATGAACTCGCAGAGCTGGCAGGCCACGCAGCGGTCCTTGCCGTGTTCGTCCTTCACTAGTGCCGGTGCGCCGCGATACCATGAAGGCAGATGCGTGTCCCAGCGTTCCTCGGGATACTGCATCGTCACCTTGGTCTTCCCCGAGATGAGTTTCCTGAGATGTTTCAAGGTGATCGAGAGCCCGCCCAGGATCGCGGGCAGGTAGAGCCGTTCGGCGCGGCTCAACTTCGGACGTTTGACGACCAGGGCCATGCTTATATCGGAACTTGTAGAGAACGTCCCGTGCAGGCAAGCTCTTATGTGGCGAAATCGTGTTTCAATTACTCCCCGGGCCAGCCGGTGCCGACTCCTTTGCAATCCTCGCTCCGGGCTCGTTCTTGATTTGTGGAACTTACTGAGAAACTCCTTCTTTCCATGGGCGGCTGGCGGGCCTTCAAGGAGGCGCGGCTTCTCCATGCTGCAGGACGCGTGGTCGAGGCGACTTACGAGCCGCCCCTTTTGAAGGGCAAGCTTCTCGACGGCGGCAAGCAGTTCCTGGCCGGCTTGAAGCTTCGAAATGCCATCGACGTTGAGAACATTTGCCCGTGCCGCGATTCCCGGGCGAAAGGAATTATTTGCGCCCACTCGCTGGCCGTCGGGCTGCAGGTTATCAATCCGGTCCAATCGACAGGGCGATCCTCGCGTCCGGAGGCGACAATGAGGACGTCGCCGCCGCACCAGACTGACGAAACGCCTCGCGTCGAACTTACGCTGGAGGGCTCGCTGCGTCATCTCGAAGCGGAGATCCGTTTTCGGTACTCCCAGCCGGACGTGGCGAATCCCGCCAAGGAGGGCGAAGCGCTCGCACGGCTTTTGGAATTCGGGTTCGCTGGTGACAAGGGCAAGGCGGTTCTACGGGGCGAGGAGACGATCGTGGGTTTTTTCGCGACGGGGCTGCCGAGATTGAAAGAGAGTTGGCAGGTCAAGGAGGGTGAGCGCTTCCGTCACGTCACGCGCGACTTCGTGCGTATCGAACCGCAATTCGCCATCCGCGAGAAGGGCGACGGCTGGCTCGACTTTCATGTGCACTACACGGCGGGAAGGGATGCCGTCTTTTCCTCCGCTGACCTGAACCGGCTGCTGCAAGCCGGGCGGGGGCATTTTCGGCTGAAAGATGGACGGGTGGCGGTCGCAGACGCGGCGCTTGCCGCTGATCTCGAAGAGGTCTTGCGCGACTGTGATCCCCGGCAGGAGCACGGCGCCTACCGTGTGCCGGGCGCCTGCCGCGGCTATTTGGAAGCCAGCATCTCGCACTGGAAAGGTTCGACTCCGCAGGGAACCCCCGCTTGCGAACTGGTCGGTCCTGCGAAAGTCGAGCTCGGGACATTGAAGCAGAAGCTTCGGCCGTATCAGATCCAGGGCGCGGAATGGCTGTTCGCGAAAGCGCGCGCCGGGCTCGGCGCCTTGCTCGCCGACGAAATGGGCCTAGGTAAAACGGTGCAAGCCCTTGCCCTCATCGAGGTCCTTCCCGGGACAACCTTGGTGGTTTGTCCCTCTTCGTTGGTCTGGAATTGGAAGCGCGAGGCAGAGCGGTTTCTGCCGGAGTTGCCGGTGCTCGCCCTTGACGGCCCGGACCGCGAGAAGCGCTTCGCGAGCATATCCGCTCACCGTCTGGTCGTTACAAGCTATGCCCTTCTGCGCCGCGATATCGAAAGCTACCGGGGGATGAGCTTTGCCGCTGTGGTGCTGGATGAAGCCCAGCATATCAAAAATCCCGACAGCCAGAACGCCAGGGCTGCCTGCGCGCTCTCCGCGCAAAGCCGCTTCATACTTACCGGCACGCCGGTGGAGAATTCGCTTCGCGATCTGTGGTCGCTCTTTGCGTTTATCCTGCCCGGGTATTTGGGCAGCCGGCACGACTTTAGAGACCGGTATGAAACCCCCTTGCTGAACGGGGAGCGCGGCGGCGTGTGGGATCGGCTTTCCCGCCGCCTCGGGCCCTATTTGCTGCGCCGGCGCAAACAAGAGATTCTGGCCGAGCTTCCCGCCAAGATCGAGCAGGTGATCGAGGTCGAGTTGGGCCCCGAGCAGAAGAGCGCCTATGCGCAGCTTCAGTACGCCGCGCGGGCGCAGGTCGATGAACTTCGAAACAAATCCTCCGGCGCGGCCCGTATGCGCGTGCTCACGGCCCTGCTCCGCTTGAGGCAGGCATGCTGCGACCTGCGACTCCTCGGCATCCAGGACGCTCCTTCCTCGAAACTCAATGCCCTGCTCGAGCTCGTGGAGGAGACGATTGACGGGGGGCATCGCGCGCTGATCTTCAGCCAATTCACCTCGATGCTCGACATCATCGGGAGTGCGCTGGAGGACGCCGGCATATCGTTCTGCAGATTGGACGGCTCGACATCGAACCGGCAGGAAGTCGTCGAACGATTCCAGAACGATGAGAGGATCCCGCTCTTTCTCATCAGTCTCAAGGCGGGAGGGGTGGGCCTCAACCTCACTGCGGCTGACACCGTGATTCACTTCGATCCTTGGTGGAACCCGGCCGTTGAGGCTCAGGCCACCGACCGGGCACACCGCATCGGTCAACGACGAATCGTCACGTCAATCAAGCTCATCGCCCGCGACACGGTTGAGGAACGGGTGCTGCGCATGCAGGAGAAAAAACGCGAGTTGCTGGAGGGGGCGCTTGATGCCGAGGCGGCGTTGGAGCGGCTCTCGGCGCATGACTTGGGAGAGTTGGCGGCCTAAGAAGGTGCGAGTTCTCCGAGGCCCGCTGGCTTCGGCCGGTCTCCGGATTTCTTTAAGTCTCGCAGCTTTCCGCTCCGCGTTGCCGGTCGTCTCCCCCCATTGCGTAGCGGAAAGCCTCCAGGAAAGCCTGAGGCTTCTGCGCGCCTGAAAACGCAGGTGTGTCGTTGATGATAAAAAAAGGGACGCCGTTCAAACCGGAGCGACGAGCCGCAGCCTCTTCCTGCGCGACTTCCTGAAGTCCCTCTTCACTCTCGAGGAAGGTGACCGCTTTCAATGGGTCCAAACCGACGACCGCGGCGGTTTCCGCCAGAACTTCAGCCTGCCCGATATCTTTTCCTTCCGTGAAATAGGCAAAGAACAGAGCCATGGCCAAGGCGTCCTGCCGGCCTTGGGCTCGCGCCCACCAAAGCAAGCGATGCCCTGCCAGTGTATTGGGAGTGACCCGAACCCGGTCATAGTTGAACTCGAGTCCCAGGCTTTCACCGGTGGCGGCGACACCCGAATCCAACGCTTGCGAGCGCTCCCAACTGCCAAACTTCAGCGTCCGGTAGGTTTTGCGATCCATACCCTGCTTTGGCATGTCGGGATTGAGCTGGAATGGCCGCCAGATTATGTCCGAGCGGAACCCATCTCCCAGGAGCTTCAGCCCGGCATGCAGGCGGTGTTGGCCGATGTAACACCAAGGGCAGATCAAGTCGGAGTAAATTTCGATGCGTAAAGTTTTCGCGAGCATTTCGTTCAATCAAATTGGGAGCGGTCACCCAAGGCCTTGCCGTGGCGTTCCAGCGATTGTCCCAGGGCCAGTTGATCCGGCTCCCAAGCCGCCAGGGCGGCATCGGGATCGGCGGGGTGCCTGCGCAAGGTTTGTCCCAACTGAATGGCGTTGGCCGCCGCCTTGGAGGTGCTGGCGGCGGTGTGTGGACGCGGAATGAAGGCCGCGTCTCCAAGGAGAGCAACGCGACCATGGACCATCCTCGGGACAGCCAAGTCGAGAATTGGCTGAAGGAACGGTTCCTTCGTGGAATGCCAAAGTTCCAGGAATCTTCATGCCCTCAATTCTTTCAAGAAAACGACGGAACGATAGATCGCGGGTTTGCCGAAGCCTCTCGGTATGAAATCAAGCTATTCGGTGGCGATTGCAGGCGGGTCACTGGCAGGCCTGATTGCTGGTATTGAGCTGCAGACGCAGGCACCGAAAAGTTGCGAGTTTCACCCTCGCAACGAAGCGCTTGTATTTTCGTTTTCCGCGCGGTCTCCGAGCGCGTGAGCAAGCTCAACAAGCTCAGAAACGTTCTCAAGGCCATCAAGAAAGCGCGGTGGAATTCCAGTAAGTCCAACCTGCGCGCCGACCAGCGCTCCGGTGAGGATGCAGCGCGCCTGATTCTGTCCGCCGCCGTTAAGCGCGTGCAGCACCGCCGACTCAAAGTCGTCATGAAACCGCGCCGCCAGATAGTAGGCGGCCGGAAACTGGTGGTAGATTGCGCAGGGCATTCCATAGACGATGGACACCTTCCAGGCGGGCTCGATCTTGATGCCTGGGTCGAACGCGGCCTCGGCCATGTAGGAATGGGTCAACAGTGCGTCGGGCGAGGAGAAGTGCCCGGGCCGGGGACGCTCAGAGATGTCGGCGGTGAACGGCAGATCGCCGGCCTTTACGAGGTCCATCAATTTGTCGGATAGGAAGGGATCAAGTTTTTCGCCGTTCACCAGCAGGGCCACAACGCAACAATAGGCGGTGGTCATCGCGACGATGGCCTCGTCCGACTGCGTCAGCAGGCAATTCGAGATGACCGTGCTGGCCACCTTGGCGGGATCCTTGGCGTAGCGCGCGGCCAGCGCGAGAGCGCGCTCCGCAGCTTCGGTGGTATCCGCATGACTGCCGGTCTCCTTCCATGACTTCTTTTCCCGGACACGCCGGCGCCAGGCTTCCCGGATCGATTGGCTCGTGTAGCCGCCGGGTCCGCTCATCGGATTGCCGTCCAATTGCGGGAAGAGTTCCTCATCCATGCGGCGACAGAAGTCCGCTTCGTCATAGCCACCATTGTCCACGATGGAGCCAAGGAGTATTGCCGTGATGATGCCGGCTTGCGAGAGTTGACCCGCTTTCAGTCCCGCGTGATAACGATGCGGCTTGGGCTCAGTGTAACCGGTGATCCATTCGCCGTAGTCGCGCCTCAGTTCCTCAAGATCATAATACCAGTGCGGACCAACTGCCAGGGCGTCGCCGATCAGCGCGCCTATCACGGTGCCTGCAGCACGATCTTTCATAGTCACGGAACCTCTATCCTGGTCTTCGATTGTGAAAGCGGTAACGAATGAGGCAAGTTTTTCTGAATCCGCTGATGGCTCAGGTTGACGCATGTGGAGAAGGAGACTGGCTTAGTTGTAGAGGCCCTTATGCCAAGGGCCTGTGGACAAGATAGGCGGTTGGCACAACCGCCTCTGCTATGGGTTGTGTCAAGCGGGGCGATTGTTGGAACAGGTTTTTGGTTCGTTGTGGGTCGTGTTTGCTTATCAGCTTGGCTGTGGCTGGGAAAAGGGTTGAGGCTTGTTCATAAACGCCCGAGGGCGAGGTT
>DASTFP010000118.1:0-8461 GCA_035719865.1 Terrimicrobiaceae bacterium
TACGACGAACGGACGCGCGTGATGGCGTGGCGCGGTTACCTGCAAACCGCGGGAACGTTTGGATCCGCGTGGTTCTATTGGTTTTGCCTATTACCGGTCTTTGGTAGCGAAGTCGTCGGCGCGCGCTGGCTTGGCGTCATCGTGGGTCTTGTCATGCTCGCGGGAGCGGTGGCGACCGTAGTCGTTTGCAGGGAAAGCACTGATACGATTGCGAAGCAACCCAAGATGGACCTGGGTGCTGCGGTCAACTTTACGTTGCGCAATAGGCCGTTCCTCCTCTTGCAGGCAGTCACGGTTATTCTCGTGCTGGGGTTGGGATGTGAAGGTGTGATTGGCAGTTACGTTCATATCTATTATACCTGTCAGGGCAGTAAATCGTTCGCCTCCTATATTACGGGCATTGGTGGGACGCTGACGATTTTCTCGACCCTTGCCGCCTTGCCTTTTGGCTTATGGCTTTCCACGCACAGTGGCAAGCGGCAAACCGCGCTAGCCGGCTTACTCATCGCCTTGATAGGCGTATGCTTGATGCCTTTCTTGCTCGTGCCAGAGCAACCCTACTTGATCATGATCGAATGGATCATCCTGGCTTTTGGCATACCATGCGCCAACTTGATGTTCAGCTCCATGATGGCAGATATCTGCGATGAGGATGAGCTGGTCACTGGTCTGCGCCGCGAGGGTGCCTATGTCGCCGTGGGCGGATTCTTCGGAAAGGTCGCACAAGTAGCAACGCTGTTGCTCGCCGGTGCCCTCCCGAGGATGGCTGGATATCTGGACGCGAGCGTGCCGCCGGCACTAAGCGAACTGAAAGTGATGCGAGCCATGCTCATCGGCATCCAATTTGTAGCGATCCTCGTCGCGATAATCATTATCTGGTTTTACCCGCTCACGCGCTCAAGATCCGAAGCAACCCGACGTCTGTTGAACGAACGCGGGCGAAAAGAAACGGATTCCTAATATTTCGTGGGTCGAGGCGGCGCCCTTCGTTCAATAATACGGAGTTGTCTTACTGATCGCGAGCTCTCGGCTACCAGAAACCTAAAAGAGATCATGAAGGCTAAGGGGGGTCAGGCGATATGAAAAACTATGGCGGCTTGATTGACGGGAGTATGTTTCTGCAACTTAGCGGGAACGCCTAAATTCATCGGCATCCACTATCGCAAGGCAGACAGCGTCGGCTGGGGCGCTCGATGCGCCGGGGCGGTTTTAGCATCCGATTTTTCTTGGCGTCGTGACTTCCAAGGCGAGCGCCGTGTGGAAAATGGGCATCGAATCGCTGATGGACCGCCTGGCTATCGGGGATCCAAGCTTCGGTTCACGTTCCAGGATTGTCCGCGGAATTGAGACGCGCCAGGGGCACGTTTCTGCACGCCGAGATCAAAGCAGTCGGAAGCCCGCTGTCAGCACGACGACGGCTTCCTTTTCCACCACCGGCGTTCGCGCGTGCACCACGCACCCGCCATAAAAGAGCAGCATCTCGCCTGGCTGGAGATCGATTCGCTCGGTGCGTCCGTCCGCGAGGAAGTGTAAATGATGCGATTGAGGAGCGTCGCAATAGTCGTGTCTAACCATGAATAGGGCGGTAAGAGCATACGAGCTGGCATCAACATGGGGGTATACACCGTGACCGGGCGAGTCATAATAAACGTAGGCTGCCCGTGCCGTCGACTCGCAGTTACCGGCGTGAGTTTTGACCACGTCGATCAGCGGCCGCGAGAGAGCGAACTGCGTCGCAACGCGCCCCGTTCGTGCGAGAGCCCGCCATTTAAGCTGAATGGCGCTCCGTCGCGCTTCCGCCGCATCGGCTTGCAGCTCTTCCAGTATGTCCTGGGTCAAGAATGCTGGCCGTCCGTGCCAGACCATTCCATTTGACGGGATTCGCCCGTATTGGGGCTGAAGCAACAGGAGAGTCTCCATTACAATCGGAAACACCTGAGGAGCAGAGTCCTTCGGCGGTCTCCCCAGGCCGTTGGCAAGGCTGGAGGCGGCCGTGCCCAGGAGTATTCTCACGCCTTCGCGTTCCGCCTCATTCGTGCCACATTTCGCTAGCTTCTGCACAAGCGGGAGTGCCGTCATCCCCAACCCTGCACCCGATGTGCCCCCGAACGCTCCTCCAGCCTGACCGAGGCCTAGCCGGTTCGGCAACTGGGCAATCGCTCCCAGAAGTAGCCGGGTCAGGCCGTCCCGTTGGGGCTGGTTGTTCTCTGTGAGGTCCGGCGGGAGCTCAGGCGCGTCTGACGCCATGGCGTCCTCGGCAGCTGCCCGAATGATCGCTTCGAACACGCTGGCCTCTAGCGCTGGCAGCTGTGCATGGAGTTCCTCAAGCTTCAGGACGAGGTCGGGCCAAGCCTCTTCCAGATCACGGGAGTCAATTTCTTCCATTAAAGCTAATGATCCTACGGCCTTCAGCTTCCCCCGACAATGAGCAACCGCCTGAATCGGCAACCGGCGGAAAAATGAGCTAACATGGGACGGTATAAGAACTTATCTGAGGGGTCTGAAGGCGTTGGAACTGGAGCCGGAGCCAAAGTCAAGGCCTGTGCCCGAACGGCAAGTCGCGAATCACCTTTCAACACGAAACGACGGGAGTTCCTTGGTAAGGTGGAGCGGCATGCCAGGCCTTTTGTCCGACGCGATTCGAACAGGTCGAAGGTGACCCGCCGTGTCGATACGGGGAGTCGAATCGTTTTGAAGTGATCCCTAAATGCCATTAGAGGGTTATTCGAATCCGGGATGCTCAGCGGCTCGGAATGATCCAATGCAGGCCGAATCCGATCCAGAGGGGAATCGTGATGAGGCCGATGAGTGAAGTGCCCAGCACGACCTGAAGGGCCGTCGGCATGTCGCCATGATACACTTTGGTGACAACGATTGGGAAGATCGCCGCCGGCATGGCCGCCTGAACAACCAGGACCGACTTTAGGGTGACGTCCAGCGGCGCAAGTTTCGTGAAGAGTAGAATGAGCGCGGGAAGAAGACCAACGCGGACCGCGGATGACGCGAAAATGGTGCGGCTTCCATGTCGCAACGAGTTCGCATTGATGTAGTCGGCGATCAGTGCGCCGCTGAGCAGCAAGGCCATCGGAATCGCGCAGACAGCGAGCAGATGAAATGTCGTCGCGATCGGAGAGGGAATCCAGGCTTTCGCGCCCAGGGCGTTGAGCAAGATCGCGGTGGGAATTGCAATTATCGGAGGATTGAGCGCTCGGCGCCAGCTTCCTCGCTCGGCGTGGCCTGTGAGCTGCGCGACGGCAATGCTCCAGAAAGCCAGTTCGACACCGAGATAGTACGCAAAGAGAACTCCCATCGTGTCGCGGTCGAAGAGAGCATGGCAAAGCGGAAGCGGAATATAGCCGTAGTTGTGAAGCGAGGTCGTGAATACGAAAGTCCTTCGCACGCCGCCTTCGGGAACGCGAAAGAGCTTCGCACCCCACCAGGACACCGCAATGCCAAGAACAATGGATCCAAAGCCCATGACGGGGGGAAGCATCCAGTTTGCCGGCTTTGCCAGGGCATCGTTGCCAATAATCGTATCAAAGGCCAGGCTAGGTGCGAGGAGAGTAACAACCAGCCGCGTGAGCGAGCGATCGGCCTCGCTCGAAAGAATCCCGATCTTCCGCATCAGATACCCAAGCGCCATAACCACGAAGACCGGCGCGACAATCTGAAGCAGAAAGGAGAACTGCGCGATCACGATGGTGCGTCTTTTACCGACCCGCAGGCTACCCGAAGACCAGATTGCAGATCACCACGGACGCGATGACGCCCGCAAGATCGGCAATCAGGCCCGCGGCGACCGCGTGACGGGTGCGCCGGATCGCAACCGAGCCGAAATAAACCGCGATCACGTAAAACGTCGTCTCGGTGCTGCCCATGACGGTGGCCCCCATCCTGGCTATCAAGCTGTCGGGACCGTGAGCATTTACCAATTCGGCGAAGATGCCGTTCGAACCGCTTCCGCTGAGCGGTCGCATGAGCACAAGCGGAAGCAGTTCGGGCGGAAATTGCAAGGGTTGAAAAACCGGGGAAAGGACGCGGGCGAAAAGATCCACTCCGCCAGCTGCCCGAAACATCCCGATGGCGACAAGGATCGCCACCAGGAAAGGAATGATGCGGATGGCAACTTGAAAGCCTTCCTTTGCGCCCTCGACAAATTCCTCGTAGACAGGAACGCGCCGCGCCGCCGCATAGAGGGGGAACATCGTGAGAATAAAAGGAATGGCCAGCAAGGAGATGACTTCCACACTGCGGGCCAGCCAGTGCTTGCCGGACCACTCCTCGGGAAGCGCGAACGGCTTCTCGACCGCAAGGAAACTTCTCACGGAGTTCGCAAGACTTTCGAACGCGTGCGGAATGAAAGCCATCGTAACGAAGAGTGCGCCGAAGACACAAAGAGCCAGCGAAAGGTGGACCTTCCATGCCGCGCTCAGAGGCGCCGTAGCAACGTCTTCGTTCGGCGTTTCATCGGGTGATGAGGGTTCTTCTTTTCTTTTTTTCAGTTTCGGCAACGCAAAATAGGGCAGCTTTTCGAGGGCCTTAACCGCTGTGATTCCGGCTGCCGTTGAGCAGACCGTCGCCAGGAAAGCCGTTCCAATGATGGAGGTCGGGTTAATTGAGCCCGCCGCAGAGAGAATTCCGACGGTCGTCGCCGGGATGAGCTGAATCGAGCTGGTGTTGATGGCCAGGAACGTGCACATCGCGTTCGTGGCGACGCCGGGGCGCGGGTTGAGTTTCTCAAGGTCCTGCATGGCGCGCAGGCCAAGCGGCGTGGCCGCGTTCGCCAGGCCGAGCATGTTGGCCGCCATGTTCATCACCATTGAGCCCATCGCGGGATGCCTCGCCGGGACGTCAGGAAACAGCCAGCACATGATGGGTCGCAGGGCACTCGCGAGCAGGCTAACGAGGCCGGATTTTTCGGCCAGGCGCATGATCCCAAGCCACAAAGCCATAATTCCGGCCAGCGGTAGCGCCAGGGTCACGACAGCCGTCTTGCAGGCGTCGAAAGCGGCCGCCGTCACCTCGCCGAGCTGGCCTGACGCCGCGCCGAGCAGAACAGCCAGCACAACAAGTCCAAGCCAGATCCAGTTGAGCATGGGGGGCAGTTTGTCTCACGCGAATGGGAGACTGCGCAAAGCAATTTTGTCCCGGCAGGCTGCGCAACGGGATAGATCGCGATCGGGCAAGGCGCGATGACGCGTAGATTTCAGCGATGGTCAGCGCCGGACCGAAGAACAGTCTTTGCCCGCAGAAAGCGAGCCTACTTCATCCGATCGAATGTCTGCTGGAGCAGTTCCCGGTCACCGAGCCCGCCGGCCTTGGCCCGCGCCTCCCCAATCCACTTGTGCTCAAGCGCGTTTTTCGTGGGGCGATCAACCTCGAAGAACACGCCGAAGACGCCTGGAAATGGCAGACTCGCGAGACGGTAGGCGGCAAGCTCGTCCGTGACGTCATGGCGTGCCTCGTCCTCGGGTGAATTATCCCATTTTCTTTCGTCGATGAGCGCAAATGTTCCTCCCTTGCGCGGATTGCCGGCATCGAAGGCGCCCGGGAAGAACTCGACACATTCCGAGAGCACTTCCACCACGGAGAAGCCATCGTGGTCCATTGCCCGCTCGAGCATTTGCATCATGTGATTGATTTGCGTGGCGTGCGTTCGGGCCACGAAGGTGGCGCCGGCAGAGATCAATTTTTTGATCGGATTTACTGGCTGGTCGATCGCGCCGGTGGGATCGGTTTTCGAGCGGTAGCCGATCGGCGAGGTGGGAGAGGTCTGTTTCTTCGTCAGGCCATAGACGAAGTTATCCATGATTACGTAGGTGAGGCGAATGTTCTTGCGAGCACCGTGCTCGAGGTGGTTGCCACCGATCGAGAAGCCGTCTCCGTCGCCTCCGAACAGGAAAACATGCAAATCCGGACGCGACAGGCTCACACCTGAAGCAAGCGGCACGGCGCGACCATGGATGAAGTGAGCGCCGTGCGTGTTGACGAAATAGGGAAAGCGCGACGAGCATCCAATGCCGGCAAGGGTCACGATGCTCTCCTGCGGGAGCTGGCGCTTCTCGAGAACCTTGTAGAAGGCGGCCAGGACAGCGAAGTCCCCGCAACCCGGGCACCACGTCGGGTGATCGGCCGTGAGAGCCTTCTTGGTGAGTTTCTCTCGTTCCTCGACAACAGTAACAGCATTCATTTCAAGACTCCTTCCAGGATTTCACGGACGCGGAAGGTTAGTCCGTCGGTCTTGGTCAAGCTCCGGATTTTTGGATTGCAAAACCTGGCCCGCAGAATTGTGGCCAGTTGGCCGTAACCGTACAATCCAGCATCATTCATCTCGACGACGATGACCCGCTTGAAGCGGTCGAAAATCTCGTTCAAACCGTTCGGAAGGGGGTGGAGGTGACGGAGATGAAGCGCGGAGAGACCTTCGCCTCGATCCCGGGCTCGGTTGACCGCCTCGTGAATGGGGCCATAGGTCGAGCCCCAGCCAACCAGCAGGGCCTCGCCCTCGGGATCGCCAAGGACTTCCGGCACCGCGATTTCGTCGGCCAGCATTTGCAGTTTGCGGCGCCGTTTGGCGGTCATCGCAGCATGCAGCTTGGGGCTCCCTGTCGGGTGTCCCATCTCGTCATGCTCCAGGCCCGTTACGACGGGGTATCGGCCATCGGACATCCGGGTGCCGGGCGGAGCATGTTGAGTGCGACGTTCGAGCGCATAGGGCTTGAAATCCGGGTCCCGCGGCGCAAGATCGGGATTCGGATCCTGCATCAGTTTCGTGAGGTCCGGTTCGTCGAACGCCTCAATTCGCGTGGCGAGCGACGAATCACTGAGGATGATGACCGGAGTGCTGTATTGACGAGCGATGCGCGCCGCTTCGATCGCGATGTAGAAGCAATCCTCAACGGTCGAGGCCGCCAGAACGGCGCGCGGACTATCACCGTGACCGCCGAAAATCGCTTGATAGAGATCGCTCTGCTCAACGTTCGTGGGCAAGCCCGTGCTGGGTCCGCCCCGTTGGACGTTGACCACGATGAGCGGGATTTCCGCCATCGAGGCCCAACCGATGGCTTCCGTTTTGAGCGAGATGCCCGGCCCGGCACTTCCTGTCACAGCCAGATGACCCCCGTAGGAAAATCCGAGGGCAAGGGAAACGGCTCCTAATTCGTCCTCGGCCTGCACAAAGAGGCCGCCATACTTTGGCAGTTCGCTGCGCAGGATCTCCATGATCGAGGACCAGGGCGTAATCGGATAGCCCGCCCCGTAGCGGACACCAGCCGCTATCAAGCCGTAGGCCAACGACTGGTTGCCATCCATGGTGACCTGCACGCGGCCGGTCTCGGTCTCGATGGCGGGTTCGAAACGGTAGAGCCGTGAAAGAACGTTGCCGACGGGATAGGCAAAGCCAGCCTGGAACGCCATCAGCGCGGTATTGGCCACATCTCCCGATTTTCCGCTAAATCGCTCGCCAATAAGCCTTTGGAGTTTGACTGTATCCAGATGAAAGATTCGGGCCAGAAGTCCCAGCACGAAGATGTTCTTTCCTTTGTCTTTCGCGGATCCTCCAAGCGCCTCGATGGTGAGACCCGTGATTGGCACGCCCACATGAACGAACTGCTTCTTGTTGGAATCGGGCTGCTGAACGTTGTCGGAGTCGTAAAGCAACACCCCGCCTTCGCGAAGAAAATTGATGTGGTCGTCGTAGCTGTGCTGGTGCAAGGCGACGAGGAAATCCGCCTCGTCCCCCGCTGAGAGGACCTCACCCGACCCGATGCGCACCTGAAAGATGGATGGCCCTCCCGAAATGGTCGAGGGGATGGTCATATAGGTCATCACATCCTGAGAACTGCGGCCCGCAAGCCTCGCCAGCAGAGCGCCGGCTGACTGAATTCCGTCCTGCGAGTTTCCAGCGAGACGAATGACGGCGTCGCGAATGCGTTCAGGTCTCAAATCCGCGCGCATTCCACCGGCATCGGCAGAAGGCGCATCTTGCAGAGCAGAAAGGGAACTCACGATAAAAGTTTAATTAACTATCGCCTCATGGGTGTCTTGTCAACGCGAGTGGTCGACGCGCGGGCTCGCGAAGCCGCCCGGCAAGTGACGCGCAAGCCGGAGCTAATTTTCGACCAGGGACTCCTGCGGAATGTATCTGGCAATCGAGCGGTTTAGGATTTCTCTGAGGAACGGCGCAGTGCGGCTGCGTTTGGACCGCGCGACCTGCTCCGGCGTTCCGCTGGCGACGATCTGGCCGCCTTTGGAACCGGCCTCCGGGCCAAGGTCCAACACGAAATCAGCTTCTGCAATCACATCGAGGTGGTGTTCGATAACGACGACGGTGCCGCCCTCGTCGACGAGGCGGTGGAGGATCTGGATGAGCTGGGTGACATCGTGGGCGTGGAGGCCGATGGTGGGCTCTTCGAGAAGGTAGAGGGTGGATTTCCCTCGCCGGGTCGTTTGGATTTCCTCG
>DASTFP010000119.1:0-3504 GCA_035719865.1 Terrimicrobiaceae bacterium
CATGACCCATTGGCTGGGCACCGATAATCTCGGGCGGGACGTTTTCTCGCGAATGTTGAACGGTTCATACATCTCGCTTACCGTCGGATTCATCGCGGTGGCCGTGTCGCTGTTCATCGGGGTGACTGTCGGCGCGATATCTGGATACTTTGGGGGATGGGTGGACAACGTGATCATGCGCGTGGTTGACGCCATTCTCTGTTTTCCGACCTTCTTTCTCATCCTCACCGCCGTGGCCCTGCTCGGTCCTAATATCGTCAATATCATCGTGGTGATCGGCCTCGTGAGCTGGACCGGAACGGCGCGGCTGGTGCGTGCTGAATTCCTTACGCTTCGCGAGAGCGAGTATGTGCGCGCCGCCCGCGCGCTCGGCCAGCGTCCGCTTTTGATCATCTTTCGGCACATTCTGCCCAACGCGGCAGCGCCAATCATCGTCACCGCCGTCCTTGGCATTCCGGAGGCCATCCTCACGGAGGCCAGCCTGAGCTTCCTCGGCTTTGGGGTTCAGCCTCCGCAAGCAACCTGGGGCAATATCATCACCGATGGAAAAACCTACCTCCTCGACGCCTGGTGGCTGATCGTTTTTCCAGGGCTTGCGATCTTCGTCGCCGCCCTCTCGTTCTACCTCGCCGGTGACGCCTTGCGCCAGGCTTCCGAGACTCGCTCCGAAAAGAAATGACCGCGCCCAATCTCCTCGAGGTCCGTCAGCTTTCGATCCGATTTCGCGCCGAGAACGGGCCTGCCGATGCCGTGAAGAATGTCTCATTCTCCCTCGACGAGGGGGCGTCGCTGGCGATCGTGGGAGAGAGCGGAAGCGGAAAGAGCGTCACAGCGCTCTCGCTTACCCGGCTGCTTCCCGAGCCCCCCGCGGAAATCGCCCATGGTGACATTGTTTTCCGTGGCGAGCACGTGCTCGAAATGAATTCCGAGCGATTGCGTGCCATCCGTGGTGGGGGCATGGCCTATATCTTTCAGGAGCCTTCGACGTCACTCAACCCTGTCTACTCCATTCGCAGCCAGATCGCCGAAGCCATCTCCCTCCACCGGCCGGAGGTGAAGGACGCGGATGCCGAGATTGTGCGATGCCTGACAGCCGTTGGCATCCTCAACCCGGAACGCCGTATGCACGACTACCCGCATCAGTTGAGCGGAGGCATGCAGCAACGCGCGATGATTGCCATGGCTCTGAGCTGCCGGCCGGCGCTCCTTATCGCCGACGAACCTACCACCGCCCTCGATGTCACCATTCAGGCGCAGATTCTCGATGAGCTCAAACGCCTGCGCGCCGAATTCGGCATGGCCCTTATTCTTATCACCCATAATATCGCCATTATCGGAGGCCTCTGCGACCAGTTGGCGGTCATGTTCCGCGGCGAGATCGTCGAATATGGCGACACCAAGAGCGTTCTGACCAACCCGCAACACCCCTACACGAGGGCCCTCATTTCCTGCGTGCCCAGGCTCGGATCAAAAGAAAAGCGCCTCAAAACCATCGAATACGATTGGCTGGAGCAAGAGTAGATTTTTTCAGGTTAGTATTGTCACATGACTGGCTTTTGCCAGAGTCCCATGAGCAACTCGCAACGAAAGGAGGGGAAATATCATGAAATTCATCAGAATCTTCGCTGCACTCGCACTCGCCCTGGCCAGCTTGAGCCTTGGAGCGTGCGCTCACAAGTCGCAACCGCCACCGCCGCCGCCCAGCGTTGGAATGGCAAAGTAAATAGATTTCCGGGTCGGGCGGGATTTCAGTCTCGCCCGGCCCTCGCGAAGGAGTTGCGGCTCACATGAGGGTTCCCGGCCGCATAGAACCTCCATGGCAGTTCCGCGGAGCGTGAAATTCCCACCCGTGGGGAGGTCTTAATCCTTTGACTCTCGCGCCGCTCGGAAAACGAAAAAGCCGGGTCGTCGCATAGGTCTCTGCCGTGATGCCCGCCATCTACCCCCAGCGCCGCCGTGAGCTTGCCAGGCCCCGAGCAAAGCTGCCGAGAATCGACGGTTCGCCTCGCCCTTTTCATTTGTTCAATTCCGTCGAGCGGCTCCAGGGCGCGAATCAACACGAATCCCAGGCGCGAACCTTTGACCAGTACGTTGAGCATCCAGTGCACCCCGTAACTGAAGTAAACATAGGCCGCCCCGGCCTGATGATTCGCGACGAATGCTCTCACGCTTGGCCGAAAGGCTGTATGACACGCCTCGTCGCCATCTGTGTCATAGGCCTCCGTTTCAACCACGAGTCCGCTGCACGCACCCCAATTCAGCCGGCATCCAATGAGTCCGCGAGCGCAACTCAGCGGATCACGCTCAAAGAAAGCACGTTGCAACATGGGTGGAAAGCGGTCAGAATGGACTCCAATCTCGGGTGCGAATAGGCGCTTCTGTCCGCAATGTCGAGTGTAGGAAATCAAAAGTCCACCTAAGGCTGACAAGCAGATCGCTCGGCTCTCCCACCTGGAAAATCAAGTTCTTCCCCAGGCCTATCCGCTCGGTATGCGGCTGGCATTCCCGTCAGATCTGAGCGAAATTCACGGGATGAGTGTGATGGAGCGAACCACGATTGAGCCGGCTAGTGGTGACGCGCTCGTCATCGTTGACGTGCAGAACGATTTTTTGCCCGGAGGCGCGCTAGCAGTGCCGGAAAGCGATCAGATCCTCCCGATTGTCAACACCTACATCGCCACGTTCGAAAAGCGAGCACTTCCGATCTACATGACGCGAGACTGGCATCCTCCTGATCACTGTTCGTTCAAGGAATCGGGCGGACCTTGGCCCACACACTGCGTAGCCGGCACCCGCGGCGCAGCCTTTTCCGAGGAGCTCAAATTCAATTCCCCGTTTACCATCGTTTCCAAGGCGACTGACCCCAAACTCGAGGCCTACTCGGACTTCAGCACGACGTCCTTTGAACCGAGTCTTCGCCACGCGGGAGTTTCCCGACTCTTCGTTTGCGGACTTGCGACCGACTACTGCGTCTTCAACACGGTCAAGGATGCTCTTTCCCTGGGCTTCAAAACGTATTTGCTTCTCGACGCCATCCGCGGCGTGAACGTGCAACCCGATGACAGTCAAAAGGCCGAGCAGGAGATGATCAGGCTGGGGGCGACGCCCGTCAGATTGCACGATCTCGCTGTGTAAACACTGATTGGCCTGCTGCCGACCGACCGTTGCCAACTCAACCAGGTTGTAGGCGTGGGCGGCATCGGATGCGCGAGCCAGCGGTTTTTGAATCTATGGCGCGAGTCGCTCGATGGTCCAGGAATCGTCCGGCTGGCGCGTGTATTCAAAGCGATCGTGCAATCGGTTCGGGCCGCCCTGCCAGAATTCGATGGTTTCCGGCTTGATGCGGTAGCCGCCCCAGAATGGCGGCACGGGCACCTCTCCTCCACAAAACTTCCGTTTCATCTGCTCCCACTCGGCCTCAAGAAAACCGCGCGACGGAATCTTGCTGCTCTGCGGGGAAGCCCATGCCGCCAGCTGACTTTCCGGTGGACGCGTGGCAAAATA
>DASTFP010000120.1:0-9349 GCA_035719865.1 Terrimicrobiaceae bacterium
CCTGAGCCTCCATTTTCTGTCGATTACGGACAAGCTGCTCACGCTGGCGGCCCCAGTGTCGGGCCCGCTCCTCTTCTTCACTGGGTACCCGAATCACCGCCAAAGAGTCCTTGTTGCCAGCCAGGTAACGGTCCAGGCGCAGGCAGAGCTCGCGAGCATCGCGCCCGTCGGTCTTCACGCGCGTGTTGCGTTCGTCGAGTTGCTGCGCGGCAATGACGTAGCAGTGAGCGCCAGCTTGGATCAGTGAGCGGTAGAGCCCGTAGCCAAGCCCGCAGGATTCGTAGACGACATAAACCTCAAGGCCTTCCCCCAACCGGGCTTCGACCCAGGGCACGAATTCCGCGGGAGCAAAGCCTTGCGGCGGCCGCGGCGTAGCGTGGTCATACTGAGCCACCACAACGAATTTCTCCCGATGGATGTCGACTCCGATCTTGAGCAGCGAGCCTCTCTTGTTTACTTTCGACTTAGCCGCCGCGCCCGCGGCGGTCACATTGCGTGTCCTTTTTCATAGAGGGGGTGAGTCTACCAAAGACTCACCCGCATCCTTTCCATGCCATCTAGAGGCTGCGCTGCGGGCAAGTGGTCGGGCCGAGGGAGCGCCGCAGGATGCCGAGAGACTCGCTCATCCGAACGGCCGCCTGCTCCTTCCAAAGTCCGGCGAAGTGGATCAGCAAGTCTCCCTGCCTGTAGCAATGGTCCGGGTATCGGTGTGCAAGGAAGGTGGGGTAGCTGTTGAAGAGTCGCTGGTCATCGACGACCCGGAGGTGCTCGCGCACGAACGCGTCCGTCTCATACAACTCGATATAGGCCGCCTGCTCCCACCACTTGTGAAACGTGAGATGGCGCTGCGCGTGAACCCGATCGAGGATCTCGAACGCCTCCGGCACATTGCGGAAAAAGAAATTGCCCGCGTTCAGGTTGTTGTAGTCGGCGAGAGCATCACGGCTTTGTCCTGCATATGCTCCCGCACCAGATCTCGAAGATCGATTTGGGGATTCATGATAATCACGTCGGCATCGGAGAGGAAAACGCAGTCGAAATTCGGGAGGAACGCGCGAACGAATTGAATCTTCGACCAGGAACAGGGCCGCGACGGATCCAGCCACGAGTCCCCTCCGATGATGAACGAGAAGCCATGCCGCCGCGCGTAGTAACGCTTGCTGACGAAACCCGCGCGCATGCACTTGCGGTATTCTGCGCCGACGGCAAGCGTCAGTATGGCGATCTTCATGAGACGGGATTGGAATCCAATTGTCCGGACGGCGCAAGAGAGCGCGTCACCCTCTCATTGGCAGGTGTCTTGACCTTCGCGCGTTTGCTTCGCTAAAAGACCTTTCCGAACTTGCTTCCAAACATGTCGCCGTCCCATCCCCTCTCGGACCCGCAGCGTGAGGTTTGGCGGCTTCAGCGCCTGCTGCCCGAGTCGTGCCTCTGGAACATCGGCGGTGTGATTCATATCGAGGGGGGACTGGATCGTGAGCGCTTCTCGGCAGCGGCGCGTGAAGTCGTGGACCGCGAGGAAGCGCTTCGGTTGCGATTTGGCGAGCACGACGGAGAGCCATTTCAAACCACTCATTCCTTCCCGCCCTTTGAGACAGGCTGGCGCGATGTGACTGACGTTCCGGGGAGCGCGCTCGATTCGGAGATCCGAGCGATCATGGGGACGCGCGTCCGGATCGAAGAAGGCGAGCGACCCGTCCGGTTTGACCTGTTTCGCACGGCTTCGGACCGGCACGTTTTTCTGGCGCGGTTCCATCATCTCGCGATTGACGGATGGGGGATCATGCTTCTCTTCCAGCGGCTCGTTGCGTGTTACAACCACGTCGCTCCAAGCGCGATCCCGTCGTTTCTTTCCACGATTCGGCCCGGAGCGGAGACCGTGGTCCGCGAAGAGAATTTCCCGGACGTAGAGCGCCGATGGCCATTTGCCCTGGCGACTGCAGGCCCATCCGAGCTTCATTCCCTGGAATTGTCGCAGGAGCGCATGCGGCGCATCGTGTCCGAGGGTCGTCGCACCCGTGCGGCCCCTTTCGCCCTCTTCGCCAGCGCGACTTGCGACGCAGCTCCTACGCTTCGCGGTGGGTCGGATTCCGGAGTGGCCCTGGCGTGCCCTGTCCTGAATCGCCGGAATCCAGTGATCCGCCAGACCGTTGGACACTTTGCGCGCCTTGCGGTGCTGCGGGTGTCAGGTCGTGAAACTCCGGACGAACTCACGCACAACATGCGGGAGCGAGCGGCGAAAATCGAACGAAGCGGATGTGCGCCTTCGGCCGCCGCCCTGGAGTCGGCGGAGTTTTTTCTGTCATTCGAGAGCCACGATTACGCACATGCATTCGAGGGGTGCGCCACGCGTTCCGACCCGGCTGTCCGTCCGGAGCAGCTGCGTCCGGTCGAGATTTTCGTCCGAAACTACGGCGCTTCCAGTCCGGTGAGAGTCGATTTCGCCTTCCGCGGCGATCTGGTGGACCCGGCTGCAACGGAGGATTTTGTGGAGGCATTCGATTCCGCGCTTGACCGTTTGTCCGACGAATCACACGGCGG
Source organism: Terrimicrobiaceae bacterium (assembly GCA_035719865.1). Classification (GTDB taxonomy): domain Bacteria; phylum Verrucomicrobiota; class Verrucomicrobiia; order Chthoniobacterales; family Terrimicrobiaceae; genus DASTFP01. The sequence continues at coordinate 2,542 of DASTFP010000120.1, forward strand.
GCCTCGCCGGAGCCACGCCGCAACGACGGAATGGCTTGGACCTTCGGCCGGCGTCAGAGACCTCAGTTGTGCCGCGTCCGTCCTCATTTCGATTGAGACCGCGATGGAACATCGTCCCGACGCTCTGGCGGTGACCACTGAGGGGCGGGAATGGTCCTACGGGGATCTGGCCGGGATGATGCGGCGCGCCGCGGGACGGCTCGCGGCAGAAGGCATTACCACGGGTTCGGTGGTCGGGATTTCCGGCGAGCGTTCCGTGGAAATGATCGCTTGCATGCTCGCCGTGTGGCGGGTCGGGGCTACCTTTGTCCCTCTCGATCCGCGATATCCGGTTGAGCGCCTTGCGCACATGATTACGCAGTCGAAACCGTCCCATCTCATTGTGGATGCGAGTGTGGGCGAAGTGCTCTCGATGGCGCTCCGGCTGACAAAAGCGGTAACAATTGATCAGTTAATGGAGGGGTGCGAAGGCGACGAGCGGGCGCATCTTTCCGGCAGGGAGACTGCATACATTCTGTTCACTTCCGGCTCTTCCGGGCTGCCGAAAGGCGTTCCAGTCAGTCATCTCGCGCTCTCAAACTGTCTCACCAGCCTGGCGCGGGAGCCTGGATTTTCCGCAGACGATCATATGGCGTGGATGACCACCATCTCGTTCGATATTGCCGTGGCGGAAATCTTTCTGCCGCTCAGTGTCGGCGGCACGGTCGAATTGATTTCCGACCGGATTAAAGCGGATGCCCGTCAGCTCGCGGATACGCTTGCCCGTTCATCCATCACAGTCGCTCAGGCCACTCCCTCGCTTTGGAGGCTTCTCGAGGCGGTTGATTGGCGTCCGCCCTCCACGCTCCGCGCCTGGAGTGGCGGTGAGAGCCTGGCGGTGCATACCGCCAGGTTCTTGCTGGAGCGGGCGGCGCAACTCTGGAACTGCTACGGCCCGACCGAGACAACCATCTGGTCATTCGTGCACCGTATTCGCGCTCCGGATGAAGCGGCGGTGATCGGGCGTCCAATGGCGTCCACGTGGGCCTCGCTGCGCGAGGAGGACGGAACACCGGCCAAAGGATCGTCGGGCGAATTATGGATCGGCGGAGCTGGCGTCACAGGCGGCTATCTGGCCGGCGGCAAGGATCGATTTGTGGGGTGTCAATTTCCCGATGGTTCGCGCGGGAGAGCCTTTCGCACCGGAGATCTTGTTCGAAGGCTGGAGAGCGGAGAGTTGTTGTTTCAAGGCCGCGGTGACCGCCAGGTGAAAATTTCCGGCCACCGAGTCGAACCTGCGGAGGTGGAAGCGGTCCTGGCCGACGCGCCGGGCGTTCGCGATGCGATGTGCGTGGCTCGAAATCATCCGACCGGAGCAGTGCGGTTGATTGCCTATGTCATCCCGATCGAGGAGGTCAAGGACGAGAAAGGATTGCTCGACGCGTGCGACCGCATCGTGAAAGACCGGCTTGCGCCCCGGTCGCGTCCCGTCGCCATCCTCGCGGTTCGTCAATTCCCCGTTTCCCCCGCGGGAAAGCGGGATCTGAAGCAATTGCCGCTTCCGGCAGGGTGGGAAAACGGGGGCCGTGTGGGTTCCCTCGAAAGCGAGGCGGAGCACAACCTCGCCCGGGTGGTCCGCGACATTCTCAAGATTCCGCTGCCGGGTCGTGGTTCCACCTTCGGCGAGTTGGGAGCCGATTCTCTGGGGTTGCTTCAAATCATCGTCGCCGCTGAGCGCGTGGGTCTTGCCCTGACACTCTCGGACGTCCAGATCACTGACACCCTTGCCGAGGCCGCGTCACGCGCCCGCCCCTGCACACCGCGTCCGGACGAATTCGGGGCGACCATCGCTTCCACGGCGAGGCAGTTGAATTCCCTCTGCCCGCCGCGGCACCCGAGCATCCATGCGCCTTCGGAATTCCCCTTGGGTAATCTCGACGATGCCATTCTCGCCGAACTCGTCCCGTTTCCTCATTTCGTCGAGGATGTCATCCACCGAGGCGATCTTTCCACCGATCAGGAGCATTCGCTGTGGAAAATGCGATCTGTCGTCCGCCGCCTGAAGGCGGCGCCGGCCGACAAGGACGCGCGAAGAGCCTGGCGGGCGGTGGTGAATCACCACGTCGTGTTGCGCTCATCGATGCGGCTCTTCGACGGGAGTTGGTTCCAGGTCATCGAACGCGAGGCGATGGGACAAGGAGAGCTTCAGACGGACTCGAACAAGCGCCGGCGGACCGATGAGCCGATCATTTCCGCGGCCCTGGCAACGATGGAAGCGTGCAAATTTCGATTGGAGTTTCCGAACTGGCTGCTCGATAATTACGGAGCGGAAACACTGATCGACGAATGGGAATCTGCCTGTGGAGTCGAATTCTGGATCGGATCCATCAGGCAGCCGTATCGGAACTATGTGCGGGCTCTGCATTCCCCACAGTCCAGGTTACCGGACCGCGACGTTCGCGCTTTGGCAAATTGGGATCTCGTGATGTGCGACGCTTCGCCGGGCGAAGATGTTCCGCAGTCCGAATGAGCTTGGTCTCCGGAATTCATGCGGCAGAATCGCTCAACTCGTTTGTGAGATGGCATCCGATGAACGGTTCATCCTCAAAGTTCTGACCGGCCCGAATCAGGGCGCGGAGCTGGAGCTTTCCGCCGGTGCGTACGTGATCGGCAGCGCCGACGAGTGCGATGTGAACTTTTCCGATGCGTTGGTCGCACCCCGGCATCTCTCAGTCGAACTCAGCGAGGATTCCATCGTCGCCAAGCGGCTGGACGGCAAGGTGTTCGTCGACGGGAAACCTATGGTGGATACGCGGCAAACCATCAAGTTTTTCCAGTTCGTCACAGCGGGAAGCACCTATTTTCTGTTTGGTCCGGCGGGCCGCGAGTGGCCCCAGGGGGTGCCAGGCCCGCTGCCACCGCTCGAACCCGAAACCCAGCCGGAGTCCCCGGCACCTTCGACCAAAGGTCCGGAAAAGCCAAAGGACGAAGCGTCACCGACCGATCGGGCGAAAAAGGTCGCTCTTCTCACGTTTCTCCTCTTTGGCGTCCTGGCCGTATCGTCATTTCTCCTGATGCGTCTCGATCGCCGGGATCCGCCGCCGCCCGCGACTGCAGAGTCGATACTTCCCGGCGTTAAGGCCATGGTCCAGAAGCAGCCGGATGCAGAGGCCGTCACGGTGGGCATTCGGAACTCGCGGGTTTTCGTCTCGGGATTTGTACGCACCAACGCGGAGGCGCGGCAGTTGCGCAGCCTGGTAACGCGCCCCGATGGATTGGTGGCGTGTGACGTGGTTTCCGATGAGGAGATCCTGGCTGATGTAGGGGAAATACTGGATTCGTTCCGGAGCGGGCTGAGAGCAAAAATGGATTCCGCCGGGGGGGTCGAGATCAGCGGATTTGCCGGCGATACAGACACCTGGAACAAGCTCCGGACGATGCTCGAGAGCGACCTTCCAGGTTACCCCCGACTCAAGTTTTCTGTGGTTTCGGGCAATCAGGTAATTTCCGAAGGCGAAGCGATTTTGCGTCAATCCGGCCTCACATCACTGATCCACCTGGAGGCAACTTCTGCCGGGTTGACAGCATCGGGATCCGTTCCAGCGATGGAAGCGGAGGCCTGGGCCCAGGCCAAAGACAAAATTCAATCGGAGCTTCCTGCAGGAGTGATGCTCAAGGATCAGGTGACATCTGGCGGAGACAGCTCTTCCGCCGACGACTATCTGCTCTCAAGCATCTCAATGGGGCCACTGCCGTGGGTGACCCTTCGAAACGGAATGAAACTCTTTCCCGGGGCAGTTCTCCCAAACGGCTGGACGCTCCAGACGATCCAGCCGGAATCAGTGGAACTGCGGCAGGGCGACGATACGATTACCATCGATCTCGGTAAAAACCTTCTCGATACACCCTAGACGTAGTGGCCGTGTTATGACCATGTCCGCCGATTAGAGTTTGACCTGCCGACGGATCTCGGGCATCTTCCTTTTATCACGCTTTGCCATGGTAAAACACCCTGTCGAGTTCGTTGAAATGCACGAGCGCCTTCGCCAGGACATCGACGGCATCTATCGCCGAACGGTGCTTGCAGAGCTCGAAAGTCTGGGCTCCGAGACCAAGTGCAAGTTGGATGCGGGCGTTTCACCCGACGACTTCAAGCCGATCGCGGCCCTCAAGGCAGCAGTCGATGAGGCGAAAGTGGTGGTGGACCAGGCGTGGTCGGCACTTCATCAAGCCCCTTGATTCTCAAAGCAACTACACGTCCATGAACACAGGTATCTCAGCACCCTCGGGTGGAGCCTCTCTCTCTTCGGGCATCGATAACCTCACGAACAGTGTCGATTCGATGAGTTCGAACATGACCAACTATGCCCAGACGATGGATCCGACGAATCCTGCGGACAATCTGCAGCTCCAACAGCAAGAATACGAATACGAGTCGACCATCAACATGGAATCCTCCTACATCTACGATTTGAAGAACATGTGTTCGACGATCGCGTCGAACATGAAGTAAAGCTGAACAATCGCCATGTCCGACGACAACTCGAAGCTGAGTCTGCTGATGGAGGCCGGATTTCTCGCGGCGGCGATGGGAATGACCGCGAAAGCGATCGTCATTTTTTCCGCGCTCCGTCTCGTGCGTCCGGATAGCGAAGCTCCGATTCTCGGTCTTGCCCTGACGTTCGTCAACATGGGCAGATTTCGTGACGCGGCGCAGCTTCTCTCGGAGGAAGGTTTCAAGAAAAATCCGGACAGTGATCTCCTTCGCGCAATGCTTGGGCTTACCTTTCAACTAGCCGGACGCGAGGAGGAGGCAGCGAAACTTTTCGACGCGGTCATTGAGGCCGACCGCGAACCGACCGCAGTCAAGCTTGCAGCCAATTTCCGTCCGACGCGCCAGACGCAGCCCGCATAAAACCACCATGATTCCCATCGATCCCAGCGTAATCAAGAATGCAACCACTCCGCAGTCTGAGTTCGCTCGGGAAGCGACCGACAAGGACCAGGCCGCTTTCAATCAGGCTCTGGATTCCTCGAGCGACACACAACAGGCGGTCGGCGGCACGACCCCGGGCGCCAATTCTCCCGTGCCTTCGTCAAGTGAGGCGAACCAGCCCACCGGGCAACCGACGATCGGAGACCAGATTCTGGAGAACATTCAGAATGTCAGTCAAGACTATCAGAAACAGGTCAAGGCGATCGATTCCGCCACTGAGGCTTCCCATGGCGGAATGAATCCCGGAGATTTGCTGAAAATGGAGTACGAAGTTTCGAAGATGAGCGTTGAACAGGAAGTGACCTCGAAGATCGGCGATTCCGCGAGCCAGGGCGTCCAGCAACTCTTCAAGAACCAGTAACGCAGAGGATTTGCGAGGTCGATTTCAATTCGACAATCGTAGGGCGCAGCGATACTTCATTCGGTGAATGCCCGGAGCCCAATGCGTTTTCCGCTTCCGCAACCTGGCCACCGCGGCCAACCGCTGGCTGTGGATGTTTTGTATCCTGGCGCTGGCCGGGTGCGGCAAGGTGGAACTTTACAGCAGCCTGCCTGAGGCCGAGGCGAATCGAATGACCGCCATTCTTGACCAGAATGGCATCGCGGGCTCGAAGACAGCCGGGGCGGAGAATACGTTCACCGTGATGGTCGACCGGGAAGACTTTGCGCGGGCCGTTGACCTCATGTACAACAACGGCTTTCCCCGTGGTCAGTTCACAAATATCGGGGAAGTTTTCAAGAAGAGCGGAATGGTGTCATCTCCGACAGAGGATCGCATTCGCTTCATGTATGCGCTGTCCCAGTCTCTTTCCGAGACGATCAGCCAGATCGATGGTGTGGTTACCGCGCGGGTTCATATTGTGCTTCCGGAGGAGAAGCCGCTTACCGAGACATACTTTCCTGCGTCCGCCGCGGTATTCGTGAAAGTCCAGCCTGAATCGCGTGTGAGTGATCTCCGTTCGGAAATCAAGCAACTCGTGGCAAACAGCATCGAGGGAATGAAGTACGACAATGTTTCACTGGTGCTTGTCCCGGCGGAAGAAATGGGCCTTTCCAGAACGACTCCCGTCAGGAAGAATGTTATTGCTCCGTGGATGGTCTGGGGTGGATTTGCAGCCTTGGCGGTTCTGTCGCTGGCGGCGTTTGCCGTCCTGTCCCGTCCAAGGCGGACCAGCAGTCCGGCGAACGATCAAAAAGCGCTGCCGATGGGTAGCAAAAAATCGTGAACGGCGGGGGCGTTGAAAAATTCTGGGTCGAGTTGGGTGCCCGAACCGATCATCTCGCGCAACGACTGTATGAATTCAACGTGCTTCCGGCACGAAATGCGCATCCCAGTTTTTTGACTCGGTTTGTTGCGGATCGAGCGGTCCTGAATGCGCTTCGAACGATCGACGCTCCAATGAGAATTCTCAGCGAACGGTTGCGTGCGGACCCGTTACCGCCGCCATGCTGGGATTTTTCGGATTCCCGGTTGCAACTGGCCGCCATGCCTCAGAGTGCGCTTGAGCGTCTGCTCGCGTATGTAGGATCGGCGATTTGCCGAAACCGGATCGCACACGAAATTGGCGGCCGCAGCATTCGCGAACTTGATGAGCGGTTCGGGTGCGATCTGTATTCCTTTGCCGTGAAGCGTGCTCCGACTATCGTCGGAAGAAAGGAACCACTTCCGTACCCGGTCGAAGCCGCTGGACTTGCCGAGTCGATCCTGGCCACCGGTCGCCGCACATTCGAAGCCTGTTTTCGAGATGCGCCCGACGGATTTCTTGCTAGATTCGAGTTGTTGTTTCCCTCCGATTGGAAATGGGAGTGGCGGCGCACCGTGGAGCAGCCGAC
>DASTFP010000121.1:0-13089 GCA_035719865.1 Terrimicrobiaceae bacterium
AAAAGCCAAGCCGAGATTGAACTGGGTGATGGGCGCATAGATGCTGTACGGCGCATTCTTGAGGATGGCCTCGTACATCTTCTGAGCGCGTTCTGCGCCGGTCACGCCGGGTACGGGGACGGCGTAGCCAAGAACCCTGACGCGGCTTAAATCCAAAAATGAGTTCGCGATAAGAACCTGCCTGGCGACCGCCCCCTCGAATTCCGGTGTGTTCGGATACGTGCTGATTAGTTTCTGATAAGCGTCGAATGCCGCGCTCCAGCGGCCCTGCAGAAGCAGAAGATCCGCCAGTTGCAACTGCGCTTTGGAGGCCAGGTTCGAGCCTGGATACGTTTTGAGGAAACGCTTGTAGGAGCTGATGGCATCTTCGTATTCCTTCGAGGCGTAAAGTTCCTCCGCCGCCTGGAAGGCGGCCTTCTCATCGGCGAACCGGGGAATAAGCGGTGATCCGCTCCCCAGATCTCCCCGCACCTGGGAAGGAGCCTGCGCTTGCAGCGCGCACACGATCATCAGGAAAAGGAGGGGGACTAGCGCCAAGGTTCGAAAAAACATTTAGGGGGCGAAACCTAGGAAACATATCAGCCCCCGTCAAGCCGCATACGTCCCGAAGACGCTGGCATCCCCCCGGCAATCGGCATAGCTTCGGCTCATGTGCCTTCTTCTTATCGATGGTCACTACTATCTCTACCGCTCGTATTTCGCCATCCGCGGCCTCACGAATTCGCGCGGCGAGCCCACGAATGCCATCTACGGGTTCCTGAAGGCGCTGCGCAAGATGGTGGCGGACTTGAAACCCGAGCTTGGCGCCGTTGTCTGGGATCACGGCCTGCCCGATCGGCGGACAGCGCTGCAGAGTGCCTACAAGCAACACCGTCCGGAGATGCCCCCGGATATGCGCTCGCAAGAAGCATGGCTCCAGGAGAATGTTCCGCTGACAGGTTTCGCCAGCATCAGCACCCCGAACACCGAGGCAGACGACCTCATCGCGTCCTACGCGCGCAAAGGCGTGGAGAGTGGTTATGAAGTGGTCATCGCGACAAACGACAAAGACATCCTCCAACTGACCAGCGAACGCGTTGCAATCTACTCAACGGCAAAAGTGGATGCCGGAACCTCCGGCTTTGCCTTGCTGGGACCCAGGCAGGTCAAAGAAAAATGGGGCGTGGAGCCCGGGCAGATCGCCGAAATTCTCGCGCTTACGGGCGATAGCACGGACAATATTCCGGGCGTTCCCGGGGTGGGCGCAAAAACTGCCGCTCAGCTGATTCGCTCCTATCAAACCGTGGAAAATCTCCTCGGGCAGCTCGGCACTGTGGAACCGGAAAAATTGAGGCAAAGGCTCGAAGAGGCGAAGGACCTGATTCGAATCAACCGCAGCATGGTGACCCTTGAAGACGATCTCGCCCTTCCGAAGGCGTTGGGTGACCTGAGGATCGCCCCGCAATACGGTCCCCTGATCGCCGCGCTCGAGGCCTGCGAATTCAAGAGCCTGTTGAAAGAAATCGAAACGGAAGCCAGCCGGACCCCGGTAGCCCAGCAAGGGCAGTTGCTTTGAAGGGAACTGCAAGCGGCTTCGGCAAGACTCCGCTTTATCCCATTTTCTGGCGTGAAAATTGCTTGCCTAAGCAATTCAAGTGCCTGATTTTGCTTTTGTAAAATGGCGGGCATGGAGCAAATTCAAGGGCTGGCGTTGCAGCAGACGCTGTCGCCGCAAATGCAGCAGAGCTTGCACATCTTGCAGGCTCCGATGATGGAGCTTCGCCAGTTGGTAACGGCGGAATTGGAGGCGAACCCGACCCTCGAGGAAGAGCCCAGGGAGGTTGCCGCGGAAGCAGAGCGTCCGGAGTCGCAGAAGACGGATCTCGGCGACCAATGGACTGAATACTACGCCCAGCGGGCGACTGCAGAGCCTTGGACGGCCGACGCTCAGGCAAGGCGACAGCATTTTTTCGACTCGCAGACAAGGCCTCCCACCCTGCAGCAACACCTGCTCGATCAGCTCAGCGGGTCGGACATCAGTATTCGCCAGCGGGGCATCGCCTTGGTAGTAATCGGGAATATTGACGAGCAGGGCTATCTTCGTGCCACCACCGCCGAGATCTCATCCCAGGCGGGCTGCCTTGAGGAAGAGGCGGAGAAAGTGATCGACGTGGTGCAGAGTTTTGAGCCCGTAGGCGTGGCGGCTCGCGATCTCTCGGAGTGCCTGCTCATTCAGTTGCGCCGCAGCGGCCGCCAATACAGTCTGGAGAGCCGGATCGTGCAGCATCACCTCGAGGAATTGAGCCGGCGCAAGCTTCCCGAGATCGCACGCCAGTTTCGCGTTTCGCTCAGGGACGTTCAGGATGCCGCGGAAGCCATTGCGCGGCTGGAACCCCGGCCCGGGCGGCCCTTCTCCGCCGATGACGAGCAAACGATTCTTCCTGATGTCGTCGTGGAGCGCGACGGGGATTCCTATACTGTCGCGCTCAACGACGATGAGATCCCCTCGTTGCGCATCGGCGACGGGTATAAGGATATGCTTTCCCAGTCGAATACCGATCGCGAAGTGAGAGACTATCTCCGAGAGAAGATTCGCGGCGGAAGGTTCTTCATCCGGTGCGTTCAACAGCGTCAGCACACTCTGCTCAATATTGCCCGGGAAATTGTCGAACGGCAGCGCGACTTCTTCGATCTTGGTCCGGCCCACTTGCGGCCAATGACGATGAGCAAGGTCGCCCAGGCCGTGGGCGTCCACGAGACGACCGTGAGCCGCGCCGTATCGGGCAAGTACATGGTGACACCACGAGGCCTCTTCGAGTTGAAGTACTTCTTTACCTCGGGCTACACGACGGACAATGGCGAAACGGTGAGCAACGAGAGCGTTCGCCAGGCGATTGCTGAGATCGTGCGCGGCGAAGATTCCCGGCACCCCCTCAGCGATCAGGATATCGTGGCGATGCTTTCCGAGCGGGGACTCCCGATCGCTCGACGAACGGTGGCAAAGTATCGCGAGCAACTTGGCATTTTGGCGAGCCATCTGCGCAAGTCGTTTTGACCTGAGATTCCCAGGGACGACAGCGCACTTGCCGTCTCCCGCCCGGCAGGCATATTGGATCCACGATGCCGTCTCTTGATGAACAGACCCTCCGTGACGCCCTCAGGAAGGTGCGATACCCGGGATTTTCGCGGGACATCGTGTCCTTCGGCCTGGTCAAGGAGATCCGGATCCAGGACGGGGATGTGACCGCTCAGCTCGTGTTGACGACCTCGGAGCCCGCGATTGCACGCCAGATTCGCGACGAGGCGCATGCGGCTCTCTCAACGGTGAGGGGAGTGGGCCATGTGGAAATCAAGGTCGACGTTCAGGCGCCGGCCCAGGCGGCTGGAGGTCCTGGTCCCGCGAAGCTCGAGGGCGTCGAGTGCACCATCGCCGTGGCGAGTGGAAAAGGGGGAGTTGGCAAGTCCACGGTAGCAGCGAATCTTGCCGTCGCGCTGGCGGCGACCGGCATCCGTGTCGGTCTTTGCGACTGCGACCTCTATGGTCCAAGCATCGCGCTGATGTTCGGTAGCAATGAACGGCCGATGGCCGACGATCAGGATCGCATCCTCCCGATCGAACGCGAAGGACTCAAGCTCATGTCGATGGGTTTTCTGCTCGACGATTCTTCGCCCGCCGTTCTTCGCGGGCCCATGGTGACCCGATACACCCAGCAATTTCTGCGTCAGGTGGCCTGGGCCCCTCTCGACTGCCTGGTCCTCGATCTTCCTCCCGGTACCGGCGATATTCAGCTCACGATTGTCCAAACGATTGCGTTGAGTGGCGCCGTTATCGTCACGACTCCGCAGGAGGTGGCGCTCATAGATGCGCGAAAGGCCGTGGCAATGTTTCAGAAAACGAATGTCACCGTCCTGGGGATCGTCGAAAACATGAGCTACTTTGTCTGTCCCGGAGACGGTCGGCGCTACGATATTTTTGGCTCCGGCGGAGGAGAGCGCGAGGCTGTCCGCCTTCGGGTGCCGCTCCTCGGCAAGGTGCCAATCGACATTGCCGTTCGCGAATCCGGCGACGTCGGCCGTCCCCTCGTGGCCAGCGATCCGCGCAGTCAGGTCGGCGAGGTATTCAGACACATCGCAGACAAGATCGTGCAAGCTGTGGTGACTCGTTGACTTGCTGGTATCATTCCCGTAAGTTATGTATTATAAGTGCCTTGTAAAGCGGGCGTCGGTGTAAAAGCCGAAAATGCGTTTGACACGCAGGATAAATGGTTCCTTTATACAAACACGATGAATCCCCAAAGGAATGAGGGCTCGGAACTCGTGAAGAACTCCGTTCTCTACAAGGAATTTCTCGCAGAAAGAGAAGAAATTCTTCGTCATAAATGGATCGAAAGCGAGAAGGCTGGTCACGACATCGGATTCGAGCGGGCTCTGCTCGATTGGATTGTGAAATACCGTTCGGCTTGGCGCGACGAACGTTCAAAACACCAGGCGAAAGCAACCTAAGATTTTGACCTTTTAATGCGGCCCAGAGAGGTCGCGAAAGGAGATGACACCCCAGCAAGAAACGCTTCTCGTGATGGATGCGGAGTCGATCCGCAAGGCGATCCGGCGAATCGCTCACGAGATTATCGAGCGAAATGACGATCTCTCGCGGATCGTCATCGCGGGTATTCCCACGCGAGGGGTTGAGATCGCGCGTAGAATCGTCGAGCATATCCAGGCGATCGAAGGCATTCGGCCCGGCTTCGGCATCGTCGACGTCTCGATGCACCGCGACGATATCTCCACACGCGGAAGGCCAACAACGGTTGTCCCCATGCAGCTCCCGATAGACTTGGAGGGGCGAACAATTGTTTTGGTGGACGACGTGCTCTTTACCGGCCGAAGTTGCCGCGCGGCGCTCGATGCGATTACGTCGTTCGGCCGGCCCGCCCGTATTCAATATGCTGTTCTTGTGGATCGAGGACATCGCGAGTTGCCGATTCGCGCGGACTACGTGGGAAAGAATCTTCCAACTGCCCGGGGCGAGCGAATCCGCGTGCGATTTGAGAACCTTGATGGCACCCCCGATAGCGTAACCGTTGTGAGGCCGCCATGAGCCGTTGGACACGCAAGGACCTGATCGGGCTCGATGAGTTGAGTGCGGAGGAGCTTTGGAACCTGCTCGATGCCGCCCGAGCATTCAAGGGAGTCGGCGAGCGAAGCCTGAAAAAGGTTCCCGCGCTTCGCGGACGCACCCTGGTGAACTTTTTTGTCGAGCCGAGCACGCGCACGCGCACCTCGTTTGAGCTGGCTGCCATGCGCTTGAGCGCGGACGTCGTGAACATATCCGCCAGCGCGTCCAGCCTGCAGAAGGGTGAAACGCTCAAGGATACCGCCCTCAATCTCCAGGCACTGCGGGCCGACATTATCGTGCTGCGCCATGGCTCGGCCGGCTCCTCTCGCTTTCTGGCTGAGAGGCTCGGCGCCAGCATTATCAATGCGGGCGACGGTGCGCACGAACATCCCACGCAGGGTCTGCTGGATACTTTCACGATTCTCGAGAAGCGGGGCAAAATCGAAGGACTGCAGATCGCGATTGTCGGTGATATTCTCTTCAGCCGCGTGGCACGTTCGAATGTTTACGCGCTGACGAAACTTGGCGCCAAGGTCACGCTCGTCGGTCCCTCCACGCTGGTCCCGCGCACGTTTGAAAAGCTGGGCGTGCGGGTCGTCCACAATCTCGACGAGGTCCTGGAATCCGCCGACGTTATCAACCTTCTTCGCATTCAGCACGAGCGCCAGCGCAAGGAGTATTTCCCGGGTCTGGGCGAATACATCGCTCTTTTTGGCCTGACGAAGGCGCGAGCTGCGCGTCTCAATCCCGATTGTCTCATCATGCATCCCGGCCCGATCAATCGCGGCGTTGAGATCGACAGCGATGTGGCTGACGGCTCGCGAAGCGTCATTCTTGAACAAGTCACCAATGGACTCGCGGTGCGTATGGCCGTTTTGTATCTCTGCGCCGGCGGCGTGGGTCTGGCCCAATGAAAATCGTCCGCATCACCAACGGCAGGGTCATCGATCCCGCCAACGGACGCGATGAAGTCGCGGATGTTTGGATCGCCGATGGCGTCATCGCCAACCCTTCGGCGATCAGCTCCCCTGAAACGTCCGAAGCGGAAGTGATTGACGCAACCGGTCTCGTGGTGACGCCGGGCTTGATCGATATGCACGTGCATTTCCGGGAACCCGGCCAACCGCAAAAGGAAACCATCGCTAGCGGCTCTCGGGCGGCGGCGGCAGGTGGGTTCGCCAGTGTGGTCTGCATGCCCAACACCAACCCGGTGGCGGACAATGCCGGAACGATCACCCTTATCCGCGAGAAGGCGCACGCGAGCGCCATCGTCAACGTTTTTACAACCGGAGCCATCACGAAAGGCCTCGCCGGAGAGGAATTGGCGCCCTACGGCTCGATGGTCGGAGCGGGGATTGTTGCCATCACGGATGACGGTCACTGTGTGCAGAACCATGAGGTGATGCGTCGCGCGGTCGAGTATGCGCGAATGTTCGGCCTGCCCGTCCTTGATCATTGTCAGGACTATTCGGTTGTCGGCAACGGGATCATGCACGAGGGGGTATGGAGCCTGCGCCTCGGACTGCCCGGATGGCCGCGCATCGGAGAGGAGCTGATCGTGGCGCGCAATATTCTGCTGGCCGAGCTCTGTGACTCACCCATCCACTGCCAGCATATCAGTTCGGGAGGAAGCGTCCGTCTGCTCCGTGACGCGAAGGCGAGGGGAGTCAAAGTCTCAGGCGAAGTGTGCCCACATCACATCGCTCTGACGGACGAATGCCTCCAGGCCTTTGATAGCAATTTTAAGATGAATCCCCCTTTGCGCACGGCGCAGGATATCGAGGCAATCGTCGAGGGTCTGGCTGACGGGACCCTGGAGATTCTTTGCAGCGATCACGCTCCACATGCCTTTTACGAAAAAGAGGTCGAATTGGATCAAGCCCCGTTTGGAATCGTTGGCCTTGAGACGGAGTTTGCGCTCTTCTGCGACCTCCTCGTGCACAAGAAAAAGGCTCTTCCTCTCGGCCGCCTGATTGAGATGTTCACCGTGAATCCCGCGCGTCTGCTGGGATTGGATCGCGGGACACTTTCGACCGGCGCGACGGCCGACGTGACTCTGATTGATGCCGATTCGGAGTGGATATTCGATAAGGAAAAGTCCCAATCGCTCTCGCGAAACACCCCGTTCCATAAGGCTGAGCTAAAGGGCCGCGCCGTGCGGACGATCGTCGCCGGCGAAACGGTCTGGGCGCTGGAAAGTTGACGGCGTTCTTCACGCTGGTTGCGGCGGATCCGGCATCCCGGGCAAGGGCAGGCACTCTGCAAACGCGCCGTGGATTTGTCGAAACGCCGGTCTTCATGCCCGTGGGTACCCAGGGCACCGTAAAGGCCGTATCGCCGCTCGAGCTCAAGGAGCTCGGCGCTCAAATCATCCTGGCAAATACCTATCATCTCCACGTTCGGCCGGGCGAGAAGTTAATCGCCCGCCAGGGCGGCCTCCACAGATTCATGGGATGGCCGCATCCGATCCTCACCGACAGCGGCGGTTTCCAGGTGTTCTCTCTGGCCAAGCTAAGGAAAATCACTGAAGAGGGCGTCCATTTTCAGAATCACCTTGACGGTGCTCCCACGCTCATCGGCCCCGAGCGTTCGATGGAGATTCAGCGGGACTTGGGTTCGGATATCGTCATGGCTTTTGATGAATGTCCCGCTCATCCGTGCGACTACGAAGATGCCTCGCGCAGCCTGGATCTCACGATCCGGTGGGCAGCGCGCTGCAAGGCCTGGTGGCATGGGGTAGGGGACGACGATCGTCCTCTGTTGTTTGGGATCGTCCAGGGCTCATCGCACGCAGACCTGCGGGAGCGCAGTGCCCGTGCGCTCGTGGAAATGGAATTCGACGGTTATGCCATTGGCGGCGTGAGCGTGGGGGAGCCGGAGCCCGAGATGATGCGCGCTGTCGAATGCGCGGAGGCGTTCCTGCCGTCCCGCTGCGCGCGTTATGCGATGGGTCTGGGAACGCCTCCGCAAATGATTGAAATGATCGCGCGCGGAGTGGACATGTTTGACTGCGTCCTGCCCACACGCCTTGCGCGCAATGGCACCGCGTTCACGCGACATTGCACGCTCTCGCTCAAAAACGCCGCTTTCGCGGAAGACGCGCGACCAATCGAAGAAGATTGCGGTTGCTACTGCTGCCGCAATTTCTCGCGCGCTTATCTCCGCCATCTGATCAAAGCCGAGGAAATTCTAGGTCTCAGGCTCATATCGCTGCACAACCTTCATTTCTATCTCTCGTTGCTTCGCGCCGCCAGGGCTGCGATTCTGGAAGGCCGCTTCGCGGAATTTCGCAGAGACTTCGTCTCCAACTATCGCCCGAACGGGACTTTGTAGAGGCGCCTTTGTCAGGCGCCTGAGTTTCACTACGGATCGCGCTGATACTCGCGCACGTAGTTGAATCGGGTTTCCCAGCCAAGCTCCGGCGGGAACTCCTGATAGCCAGAATTGATCCAGGGGATATCGCTGCGGTAGGGCGGGCGGTACGAGCCTTTCACCGTCGGAAATGGAAATGTGACCACTTCATAAATGCCATACCCAAGCCGGGCGAATGAGCGCCCTATGCCACGGACGAAACCGTAGCTCCACGCAGCAGAATTGCCCTCATCGTAGTTAACCTCTGCCCAAGAGACAAAAAATTCAGTCGGACCCCAGAGTACGTTGCCAAGACCGCGCCCGAGCTTACGCGTTGGACCGTAATCGGAGGCTGGCGGCTGCTGGATATCAGCAAATGCGGTTGCTGCGACCGCAGCGGCGATAAGCAGGGACGCAGCAGCTTTCTTCATGGAAATCCTCTTAGCTGAGAAATCGCTGTGGAGGCAAGCAAAAAAGCCAGACTACCACGTTGTCAAAACTCAAGTGGCATGAAGGATCCAAAGTAGCGAACCGTTACCATTGGGCGATAGATCATTAGTCAATCGGTTCTAGCCAATGAGCTGCGAGACATGAGATTTCGCCGCTGTCCCGAGTCCTGAGAGATTGTAGCCCCCTTCGAGCATGGAGACGACTCTACCGGCGCACGGACCTGCCGCAACATCCATCAGCATGCGAGTGAGGTCCGCAAAGTCCTGATCGTGAAGACGGAACTGACCAAGCGGGTCGCCGTCGCGCGAGTCGAACCCGGCGGAGATGAGCAGGAGCTGCGGGCGGTAGCTTTCGAGGGCCGGCAAAAGACGGTCTCGAAAAGCGCCAAAGATCTCTTGGCGCCCGGAACCCGCAGGGAGCGGACAATTAATCGTGAGCCCGGCACCCTTGCCCACCCCGGTCTCGGAAGCGTGTCCGGTCCCCGGATACCACGGCCACTGGTGCGTGGAGAAGTAAAGGACCGAGCCGTCGGAATAGAAAATCTCTTCGGTGCCGTTGCCGTGGTGGACGTCCCAATCCACGATGGCCACACGCTCGACGCCGTGCTTCTTTTGGGCGTGGCGCGCCGCAATTGCAACATTGTTGAAAATGCAGAATCCCATCGCCGCGGCCGGACGCGCATGGTGACCCGGCGGCCGCACCGCGCAGAAGGCGTTTTGCACGTGGCCGATAAGGACGGCATCCACCGCTTCAAGCACTCCTCCCGCGGCATGGAGTGCAACTTCACCAGATTCTTCACAAACGCTCACGTCGCCTCTGGACAAATCGGCGCCTCCAGACGCAATGAGTTCGAGAACTTCCTCCACGTAGCGGGGGTCATGGCAGAGGCCAATCTCGTCGAGGGTTGCTCGGCGCGAGGAGAGAACAACGACGTTCTGCAGGGGAGCAAGCGAGCTTCCGATAGCGTCGAGCCGCCCCGGGCATTCGGGGTGTCCCTCTGCGGTTCGGTGACGCTTCAGGAAGTCGTCCAGGAGCAAAGCGGTGCGCACCATCATTGGAGAATGGCTTACTTCTTCCTCTCTTCAAAGCACGTGCTGGTCTTTTTTTCTGTCACTTACGCAGGAACTCACGGAATCCGATTGCATTGACCGCCTTCACCTTTTGACGGGTTGAGAGTCCGCTGAGATGGCATGAGGTGACGCAACAGGCGTCCCGAACGTAGATTTAACCGGGAAGGAAGGCCTCAGGCCGCGTCGGTTGCCGGGAAGCTAGATCAAGAAAAATTTTTGTTTTAGACATCCACGAAAGACGGAGGCGAAGTGTTGCCCGGCTTTCCCCTTAGCCCCATGCGGAAGAGGGAGAAAGCAGTGGGCTTCAATCAGCCAGCTTTTTCTTCTGATTCCACAACACGAGAATGTCCTACGCAGTGAACGCCTCGTCGTCTCTATTCGTGGGTGCCGTGATGGCATTGCGGTGCCCGTGCTTGGTGTGAATGCAACGAGCCGCCGATCTCCCGGCGACGGGTGACGCCGGCTAGGCAAAGACCTGGTCGCGGGCCCGGCAACTTCGCGCGACATTGTGCTATTGCATCTTCCGGCTGACGGGAAAGCGAACTCTCCTAAAGATTGACTCAGCTTCGCTTGTGAGATTCCAGGTTGTCTCTCTTTGCTTGAGCTTTCGCTTTCGCCGTGCACCTGGCGGGTCCGCAGCCTGTTTCAGGCTTTCCATGCCGTTCACGAAAGCGGCCGATGCCCATTCCGTGAACTCGAGAACCCGCCGGGAACCGTAAGGCAAATTTCCGCTGATCGCCAGTTTCGCAATGCCATGCACCAGGGACCATGCCATGAGCGCCAGCGGATGAGGATCTCCTTTGGGCAACGCGCCTTCCTGTTGCGATTCAACGATGAACTCCAGGAGCGTTTGAAAGGCGTTCTCGCCAACAGAACCGTCCTTGGGCAGATCAAACATCACCAGAAAGTGCTGCGGCCAGCGCAACGCAAAATCCACATATCCGCATCCGCACAACCGCAATCGATCCGTGCCGGTCGACCCTGACCCCGACCACTTTCTCATCGCGGCGGTCAGCCGCGCAAAGCCGTCGACCGCGAGAGCCTCGAGTAGCTCATCCTTGTTCCGAAAATGACGATAGGGGGCGTTGTGGGAAACCCCGGCCCTGCGCGCCACCTCTCGAATCGTAAAGGCCTGGGGCCCAACTTCACCAATGAGCGCGACGCCGGCATCCAGGAGAGCGCTTTTGAGGTTTCCGTGATGATAGGGGTGTGTCGCTCGCATGCTTCCCGCTAACAAAAGATGTTGACAGTAGCAACTTCAATCTGAATGTTGCTGCTGTCTACATCGACCGGTGAAGAACGCTGGTCGAAACCAGCAACACGATCACGATCATGGTCATATCCAAACGCATGACGGCAAGGATGCCGGAGCCATTCTGCGTCTTCCTCATTGGAATGCGCATCAATCGCCCCTGGAAGATTCATAAATGGCTGCCGGTGTTCTTTGCGATGCCGCGGGTGCTGGCCGAGCTCCGGCGTCGGCCCGATCTTGGTTTTGGAGGAGGCCACGTTTGGTTTGGCAGGACGATGCTTCTTCTGCAGTACTGGCAGTCATTTGAGGCTCTCGTGCGATACGCGAGGCAGCCCGGTCTGGCTCATCTTCCTGCCTGGGGAAGGTTTCGCCAGCGGGTCGGGAACAGCGGGGACGTAGGCATTTGGCACGAGACCTATGTGATCTCGGAGGGACAGTACGAGAATATCTATCACAACATGCCGCCCTTCGGGCTTGGGCAAGTCGGTCAGCTGCTCGAAGCCACCGGGCAGCGCGAGTCCGCTACGACGCGGATCCATCCCGGCCCGGGGTCGGAAGTCCGTTAGCATTGAGGGTTTCCAGAGGACTTCGGCATCTGTTGCTGCAGCCGGCCTTCGGCGCGCGACTCGAGCGGCACATCGAAAATCCGAGTCGATTTCGCCGGCCGTCAATTTCGGCTTAAAGCACCGCGGATCGGCGTCTGGCGCAAGAATCGCGGGTGATAAGCAGCACATGGTGGTCGGAACATTGATCTTGGGATCGCCGGTCGCCAGAGATTGCCGCATCGAGTAACGGTAGGAGTAGACTTGGCGATATCGTGATGACCGCGTCGCACACACCGTCAGACCGAGCGTCGTTGATTTCCAACAATCTCTTGGTCGCATCCAACCCCAACCCCTCCAGGAATTGAGGGCTCAGCAACCGGCGGTTCCGCTGCTCCCAAGGCATGAATCCCGGGTGGTGTCATTTTCGCAGAAAGTTCTTGCGGAATCCGGCGCCTGGTGCATCTTCACCGCGTTCTGGGGGGAACAGCAGGCCGTCGCGGCAATCGTCGCGGCGGCCTGTATCTTTTGTGAGATCTTGCGAGTTCGGCGAAACGTTTGCGGCCCTTCGTATGAATGGGAAGGTCAGCCGCCGTTTCGATTCGGCACCTCAAAAGACGCGCAGAGCCGAACGGTGGAATTCGGTCAGGGCTTCTGATAGATGGGGATGGTGGATTCGACTCTCTTTCTCCTCGCCCCGGGTGCCGGCGCCCCCTCTTCGCATCCGTGGATGCGCCATTGGGCTGAGTTACTTGAAACAATTGGCCTCGTTCGGGCTCTGGACTATCCGTATATGATCGAGGGGCGCAAGCGGCCAGATCCCTTGCCGAAGCTTGTAGCCTCCCATCGCGAAGCATTAAGGCAGGCGAGGCAGACGCACGCCGGCCAGATCATATTGATTGGCAAAAGCATGGGATCACGAGTCGGATGCCACGTGGCCACCGAAGAGAGGGTCAGTGCTGTCGTTTGCCTCGGTTATCCACTCTGCGGCGGCGGCGATCGCACGAAGCTCAGAGACAAAGCGCTGTTGGAGCTTGCAACGCCCATTCTCTTCGTGCAGGGGACGCGCGATCCGCTCTGCCCGTTGGATTTGCTTCAGGAGGTGCGAGCCAAGCTGAGTGCCAGGAATGAACTCTGCGTTGTAGACGGTGGAAACCACTCGCTAATTGTCCCGAAACGTGAATTGCGGGATAAGGGTCACACACAGGAGGACGTGGATGCTCGCATCCTGGCAAAGATTTCAAGCTTTGTTGCCGATAACGCCTCGAAAATTCCAGGGCAATAGGCTCCAAAGTTTATACGGTGAGGAGATATAATTACATATAAATA
>DASTFP010000122.1:0-4390 GCA_035719865.1 Terrimicrobiaceae bacterium
GCGGCATGGCAACGGCAATGTCTTATGCGCTCCGCTACGGCTCCACGGCCAGAGGTCCTCTCCCAAGGCGGTGGGCCCGGGAACAAACATCCACCCTTCCCGATAGTGCGAAGCCACCCCCTCCTCGACATATCCCGGCGCCTGCCCGGGCGACATCGGCGAGTAGTGTTGGCCGCGGACGGTATACGGTCGGTACTTGTAGCCCGAGTACTCTCCTCCCCCGCATCCCACCAGGAAGCAAATTACGAGGAAGGCAAGGCTCCGACGAAGCATCGCTGACGATCTTCCTGATCTTGCAGGAAAATGCAACAGCATTGGGGCGAAGACGGTCCCCGAATTTGCGCGTTCTATTGCAGATTGCGTCCCGGTGAACAGTCTCCAGACAAGGGTTGGTTGACTTCAAAGAACCGGCGCATACAGTCGAATTCGTGCAATCTACGGTATCCAATTCCATTTTTGCGGGCCGCAAGCGCGCGCTCTCGATGGCCGGCGGATTGCTGCCGGCTTAAAGGAGTCGCGCGCCAGTCCTGCGCCCTCTTTTCGTTTCGCCGCGTGTTCGTCTTCATTTTTCATGTCTCTTCTTGCCCAATCCTTTTCCGAAAGCCGCCGTACGCTCTCGCTGGCGTCGCCCATAGTCGCGGGCTTCGTCGGACAGATGCTCATGGGGTGGGCGGACACAATCATGGTTGGGCAGGTGGGAGTCATCCCGCTGGCCGCGTGCGCCTTTGCAAATACGGTGCTCGCGGTTCCACTGGTTTTCGGATTCGCAGTGCTTTCTTCGGTGAGCGTTCGGGCATCGCACGCGTTCGGCGGAGGCCGGGCTCGAATGGCTGGCGAGGCGCTGCGCGCCGGTTTGGTGGTGGGAGGCGTTATGGGCCTTTCCGTGGTCGCCGCGATTTACGCAGCGCTGCCCCTCTTGCCCTGGCTCGGCCAGGGTTCCGAGATCAATGCCGCCTGCAGGAACTTTCTCATTCTTTGCGCCTGGTCCGCCGTGCCGGTGTTCTTTACGACCGCTGCGAAGAACTTCTGCGAGGCGCTGTCGCGTCCTTGGGTGCCTTTCTGGATAATGATTGCCGGCGTTTCGCTCAACGTGGGCCTTAACTGGATCTTCATCTACGGAAACCTTGGCGCGCCGGCCATGGGACTCGACGGCGCGGGAGTTGCCACGCTTACCGCGCGCATCTGCGTGACCGCCGCACTCATTGCCTACGTGCTTGTCGATTCCGCGCTCAAGGACAGCCTTCCCGAAAAGTGGACGGAAACCGGTCTTTGGACGGAGATCCGCCGATTGCTGGCCATCGGCCTCCCTTCGGGCGGCATGCACCTCGCCGAAGTGAGCGGCTTTTCTTTCGGATCCCTGATGATGGGCTGGCTGGGTGCGGGAGCGCTTGCAGCTCACCAGATCGCGATCACTTGCGCCGCCACGACCTTTATG
This sequence comes from Terrimicrobiaceae bacterium, assembly GCA_035719865.1. GTDB lineage: Bacteria > Verrucomicrobiota > Verrucomicrobiia > Chthoniobacterales > Terrimicrobiaceae > DASTFP01. Next base: position 1,436 of record DASTFP010000122.1, read on the forward strand.
GTTCCGCTCGGCCTTTCGCAGGCCGTCAGCGTCCGTATCGGACAAGCCCGAGGGGCTAAAGAAAAAGGACGCTATCTGCCGATAATTTTCGGCGCCTTGAGTATGGCTATTGGGATCATGGCGATTTTCGCAGTCCTCTTCATGAGCGCGGGCGCCACCATCGCCGCGTGGTTCGTGACGAACGCTGGCGTCACCGCTCTTGCGGCTCAACTTCTGCTGGTTGCGGGGGTTTTTCAGATTTTCGACGGAGTGCAGATCACCTCCGCTGGCGCGCTGAGAGGCTTCGAAGACACCCGGGGGCCGATGCTCATTGGCATCCTTTCCTACTGGCTGGTAGGGCTTCCCATTTCGTATTTCTCCGCGTTCAGACTCGGGTTCGGACCGCCAGGCATCTGGTTCGGCTTCGTCGTGGGCCTCGCGCTGGCGGCAGCAGCCCTCGTGGCGCGCCTTTTTCTCCGCCTGAAGCGCGCATAAATTCCTTTCGAGCGGCAGCCAACTCATCCATTGTAGGGCGTTTTGCTCAGGTCCATGCAAGTTGCGTTCCCAAGTGTTCAGATTTCCGGATTCGGCTGCGTGAGCCCCCTGGGCATCGGGTTGCCGGCGACCTCCGAGAACCTGCACGATTCGCGGGACGGAATAGCGCCCGTGCGGATGTTCTCGGTTTCGAGATGCCAGTCCAAGACCGCCGGGCAGGTCGACGAAAGCCTTCGCGAGCGCGCGGCTTCGATCGCGGCCAGGGCAAAACGGTGGACGCGGGCCGCGCAGATGGTTCTTGTCGCGCTGGATGAAGCTCTTGCGGCCAGACCGGGATTCGTTCCCGACTGCATCGTGATGGGAACCACCAGCGGCGAAATGCTGCTGGGCGAGGAGTTCTATCGGGCGCTGGCGTCAGGTTCCCGCGTCTGGTCGGCGACGCGGAGGGTCCGCGCCTACGTGCCCCACGAACCGGTGATGCAGGCAATATCGGTTTTCCATTTCAACGCCCCGGTCCGCATCGTCTCGAATGCCTGCGCCTCGGGAACGAATGCCCTCGGCCTTGCCTGCCAGGCGATCCGCGCCGGCGGAGTTCGCCGGGTGATCGCCGGAGGCTATGATGCTCTCTCGGAGCTGGTCTTCGCGGGCTTTGATTGCTTGCGCGCTTCGACTGCCGACAAGTGCCGCCCTTTTGATGTCAAACGATCCGGGCTCGCTCTCGGCGAAGGGGCCGCCGTTTTTTGTCTCGAAAGAGGTGATTCGGGTCTCTGTATCACGGGCTACGGGAGCTCGGCGGACACCCATCACCTCACCCAACCGCATCCCTCCGGCTGCGGGCCGCTGAATGCGATGCGACGCGCCCTGGAGGCTGCGGGCGCCGACCCCGGCGGCGTGGACTACATTAACGCGCACGGAACAGGCACACCCCTGAACGATTCGAGCGAAGCCCGCGCCATCCTCGAGCTGTGCCCGAAATCCCCAGTCAGCAGCACCAAGAGCATGACGGGGCACGCGCTCGGCGCGGCGGGGGCCATCGAAGCCGCGTTCTGCTGCGTGGCTCTCCGGGAGCAATTCCTGCCCGCAAACATCAACTTCGCCCAATCCGAATTTCCGCTCGAAATTGTCGCGAACAGGATCCGGCCATCCCGGGTGCGCCGGGTGATCTCGAACTCCTTCGGTTTCGGGGGAGCGAATGCCGCAGTGCTGCTCGAACGCCGCTGATGATAAACGCTAGCGTTGCCGGGATGGGTTGGGTCACTCCGCTCGGGCGCGATCTCGAGTCGGTGTGGAAGGCCGTCTGCCGCGGCAATCCTCCCGAGGTCAGCCGGCTGGAAAATCCAATTTCCAAGAGCTCCACGCCGGTGCTGCGTGTTCCCGAAAACCTCGTGCGCGATGCCGCCACCGTTCCCCGTCTGCGCCGTTCCAGTCTGATTTCTCATTTCGCGGTCGCTGCGGCGAGCGACGCCGCCCTCTCCGCTGGGATGACCGCGGAAAAGCTGTCGCGGACAGCACTGGTCTTCGCGGCTTCGGATGGCGGTGTGATCTACACCAGGCGCTTCTATGCCGACGTCGTCGAACGGGGAGAAGGAGCCGGCAGTCCCCTGCTTTTTCCCGAGACAGTCTATAACGCTCCAGCCAGCCACATCGCAGCGCGGCTGGGGCTCCAGGGCGAAGCGCTTACACTCGTCGGCGACGCGGCCACCGGCCTGGCCGCCGTCCGAACGGGCTGCGAACTCCTTGCGACTGGCGAGGCCGACTACTGCCTTGTCACGGCCGCGCAGGAAATCGACTGGATAACCTGCGAGGCCTATTCGCGCTGGGGCCTGATCAAGGATAACGCCAGCGAATCCTCCGTATTTTCAGAAGGGGCGGCGGCAATCGTCCTGACTCGCGAACCGGGTGATTGTCGAGTCTCCGCCACGCATCCCGGCTTTTCGTGTCCGACTGAAAAGGATGCCGAAGAGCGCCTCGACGCCGTGCTCGCAGAGATCTTGCCAGGCTCGCAAGTCATCCTTTCCGTTTCCTGCGCCTCGGGAACCCGACTCGATATCGCCGAGAAAAACTGCATTGAAAGACGCCTCCCTTCGGCAAGGGTTCTCGCCCCGAAGTCAATTTTGGGCGAGTCGCTGGCCTGTTCAACTTTGCAGCAGGTTATCGTAGGCTCCCTGGCGCTCAGAGAAGCTGGCGGCGGCGATGCCCTGGTGACAGCAATCGGCTACAACCGGCAGGTAGCGGGACTGATCTTGACACACGACAGGCGACATGGCTAATCGCTCCTGATGGATGGCAAAAACTTCCGTCCCCCGACATCGTCGTCGCCTCCCGAGATGGCAATGCAGGCATCTTGGGTGCTCAAACGCCACCTTCGCAAAGAGGCTAGTTCATGAATCCTGAAATCATCTCCTACCATGGCTGGCACAACACGCTGCGGCTCGCCAACGACGACATGGAGCTGTTCGTCACCACCGATGTCGGCCCGCG
>DASTFP010000123.1:0-5778 GCA_035719865.1 Terrimicrobiaceae bacterium
GCCCTTGCAGAATGACGGCAAGGAGTGACAATTACAGCGGCCGTTCGATGAGATTTCCGGCGATACTACAAATTGTCTGCATGATTCTTGCCTCAAGCTTCCCGGGTCTCTCCAAGGAAAGTTCGCCGGCGCCCGCGCAGACCTTGATCCTTGACGGAATCTGGGGTTCGCACTCGCGCTGGGAGCGCCTTCGAAACCGAATCACAACCGAAGTGGGTCCCTGCAGAATCTGGCGCTACGATAACAGCGGACGCACTTCGCTCGAGTCGCTTGCGGCCGATCTGTCAACGGAGCTCCAGCGGATCGACGCGCCTGTCAATCTCGTAGGCTACAGCATGGGCGGGATTGTGGTCCGCGAAGCCATTCGTCAGGCGCCCGGTTTGAAAGTGCGCCGGGTCGTCCTGATGAATTCCCCGCACTACGGCAGCGCCTCAGCCATGCTTCTTCCGCTCTCCGCCTGCCGGGAAATGAGGCCGGGCAGCGCCTTCCTCAAGCGGCTCAATGCGGCCGCGTGGACCTACCCGACCCTCGCGACCTGGTGTCCCCTCGATCTCGTGGTGGTTCCCGGATCTTCCGGCCGCTGGAAAAAAGCGAGCGTCGTCCTGCGCTCGGACGTACCGATGCATATCTGGCCGATCCTGTCTGGCACAATTCATCGATCCATCGCATCGTTCCTCGCCTCGGAAGACACGCCGGCCCCAAGGCCCAAGAAATAAGCGGCGCCCAGCCGAAAATCGTGGAGGTTTCCTTCCTGAGGGTTGGACATTTGCCAACCGCTCGAGCAAATAGATTGCCTGCTGGCCGAGGTGTTCTTGGCAGGTGAGCCGCTTGGGTGCGCCCACGCCGCAACCGTTCGGAAATCCTCCCGGTCTTCTCCAACGAGACACAATTTCGAAGCATGCACGAAACCACCTTTCTGCAGGACCTGGCCATTGTCATGAGCGTGGCCGCTCTGGCTACGCTGATCTTTCGCCAGGTCGGTCAGCCGGTGGTGCTCGGCTACATTCTTGCAGGTGTTGTCATCGGACCGCACACTCCGCCGTTCGCGCTCATCGAGGATGAGCACGCAATTGAGACGCTCGCCGAACTCGGAATCATTTTCCTGATGTTTGCCCTCGGCCTGGAGTTCAGCCTGCGCAAGCTCAAGGAAGTGGGCGCCACGGCCTTCATCGCGGCCTCGCTCGAGATTCTACTCATGATTTTCGCCGGCTATGCGCTTGGGCGCGCCTTTGGTTGGAATCAAATGGATAGCATCTTCCTCGGCGCGATCCTTTCAATATCGTCCACGACGATCATCATCAAGGCGCTCGAAGGTCTGGGCAAGACGCGGGAACGCTTCGCCAATCTCATCTTCGGCATCCTTATCGTCGAGGATATCCTGGCGATCGTCCTAATCGCCCTGCTGTCCGGCTTCGCGAGGACAGGACAACTCGAGGCGGAGGCCGTGGGCATGACCGTCTTGAGCCTCGGATCTTTCCTCGGCATCCTGCTCGTGGCCGGGCTCATCTTTGTTCCGAGACTCTTGAACTATGTCGCCCGCTTTAAGAGCGACGAGATGCTCTTGATCACGGTGGTGGGTCTCTGCTTTGGAATCTCCATCGTCACCGTGAAACTCGGTTACAGCGTTGCGCTGGGCGCCTTCATCATCGGAGCCATCATCGCCGAAGCTCGCCAGATCTATAAGATCGAAACGCTCATGCACCCCGTGCGAGATCTCTTCAGCGCGGTATTTTTCGTTTCCATCGGCATGCTTATCGACCCGGCGCTCCTCGCAAAGTATGCGCTCCCGATTGTTGCCATCACGATCGTCGTCGTCCTGGGCAAGGTTGTCAGCTGCTCGCTGGGAACCTTTGTCGCCGGCAACGACATGCGCACCTCACTGCGCGTCGGGATGGGACTTGCGCAGATCGGCGAGTTTTCTTTCATCATCGCGGCGTTGGGACTGAGCCTGAACGTCACCAGCGACTTTATTTATCCGATCGCCGTCGCCGTCTCCTCGATAACCACCTTGCTTACTCCGTATCTCCTCAAGAGTTCTGACAGTCTCGTCGAATGGTTCGATCGCGTTGCGCCAAAGCCCTTGTTGCAGGCGATCGACGCCTATAGCGAGCGCGTTGGCAACATCGAGAAGAGCGGATCCCATATGGAGCGCAAGGTCCTCGGTAAATTGGGAGGGCAAATCGCGGTGAACCTGCTGATTATCGCGGGCATCTTCATTTGCGCCGTCTTCCTCCACCGGCGAATAGTCGTCTGGTGGCCCGAATTTCCCGGTGGAGAGGACGGGACCAAAGCCGCGACATGGCTCGCGGCCTTGCTGGTAAGCTTCCCGATCCTCGTCGCCGTGTGGCGCAAAGTGGAAGCCGGCGCCATGCTCGTCGCCGAAACCGCCGTCGGACGCGGCAAGGGCGCTCCCAGAGATCCGGCCCTCCAGGCCTTGATATCCAGGACAATTCTTATCTTCGGCACCGCTGTCCTCATTCTTATTGTCGCGCTCCTCAGCTCGGCGCTCCTTCCTTCGTGGAACGTCCTGCTGCTCACGCTGCTGGTCATGCTGGTTTTCAGCGTGTTTCTTTACCGCGGCGCAGTGAGACTGTATTCGCGCGCCCAGTCTGCGTTGCGAGATACATTCGCACAGCCCGCCGATCCTCCTCCGCTGATTCACGAAACCCCCAGCCTGCCGCCGCTGCTGCGCGAGGCCAGGTTGGAAACCGTTGAAGTGGGGCCCGGCACGGAGGCTTCCGGCAAGATGATTGCCGAGCTAAGACTGCGCACACGGACAGGAGCGAGCGTCGTGGGCATCGAGCGGCGCGGCACGAGCATCGTCAATCCGGGACCGGACGAAGAATTGGACAGCGGAGATCAGATTCTCCTTATCGGCAGCGAAGACCAGCTGAACGCGGCCAGAGAACTTCTAACGGGGTCGAAGAAGGAAGGCTAGTCCGTCTTCGATTCCGGAAACCTGCGCGAATGCCAGGGCTGGCGTTCGTGCGCCCGAAGCTATCGGCGCAGAGACAACGCAGACATCCTTCGATCTCCCCAACCGCTCAGTGGGCTGGGCGAGCGCGCGTAACCCAGGCTTCGATCAATCCAAAGGGCGGACGCAATGCGCCCGCTGTGCGGTCTTCAAATGCTGGATCGCTTTGCAGATGGATTCTCACCGCCGTGGTGCCGTTCGGATCGAGCGCGACACTCGCCAATTCTCCCCGGACAAAAATATTCCGGGCCGCCCTCCAGGCGCCGTCGGAACTCCTCGTTTCAGCCGAGATCAGCTTGTCGTGCAGAGCCTGGCTGAACAGCAAGTTGCATGTCGTGCCTGACACCGCGGGGTCCAGCTCCACGGTCATCACAACGGGAAGCGGAAGCTCCAAGGGTCGCGCGATTTGTTCTTCCTGGCTCGTTGCGGAGTCGGGCTGCTTGTCACCATCCTTGGGACGCAGGACGTCGCCATGGCCCAGCGTCTGCGAAAGCAAGCCGGGATCATAAGGTTGGCGTCCGGAAACCCGTGGCTCAACGCGCTGATTGTTGGCGCTGATTGACGCAATACCGTGCTCTGCGGGTGGTGTGAAAAATACTCGCTGATAGTTCACAACCAGGGGAACCGTGACAAAGCGCACGCCCGGCGGCAGATCCCCCCAGCGGAAGCGCTCCTGCTCGTCACTGGGTTTCGAAGTCCCCTCCACTGCAACGAGCCTTCCGCTGCCGAGCGCCTCACGGTCGAGCACCCCGGCCTGCGGCTTAAGGCGGGAAGAGAGATTCCATTGCAGGAGGGTGCGATGGCGTTCCCAAGTCCAAACCGCCATGTCCTTCGGAAAAGCGCGCTCTATCAGGACTCCGACCCCTCTCCAATCGATGGTTGGGATCAAGGGCTGGGAACCTTCGGATTTCCATAAGATCAAAGCGACCAGAACAGTGAAGACCACCTCCAGGAAAGACCGAACCGGAGCCAGCAGACGGGTCGAGATCAACGAACCCGCCATGTGTGCAGTCAGAAAGGCGAGCGGCGCCGCCATCGAGACCGCAACGCGAGCGGGAACCGTCTGGCAGTAAAGGCAAAATGCCAGGAAACCCAGAATTGCCCCTCCGACGCCTGCGACAGTAAGCCGGTCGAATCTCGCCGCGAAGCGTGCAAAAGCGACGTAGAGCAGCGCAACCAACGCGATCAGAACAAGACCGAGCGCCTCAATGCGGACGGGAAGGAAGTATTGAAAAGCCGAAAAGACCCCCTCTATCGATTCAAAAGGCGAAAGAAACGTATCCCTGTAGCGATCCCTGTATCCGGCGAAGACTGCGTAAACCTGGCCGGCAATTGGCAGGTACAACATCAAGATGGCAGCCAGAGTAAGGAACCCGGTCAGCAAAGTCTGCCGTGAGGGGCGATAGAGAAACGCCACAAGCAGGAGCCCGCCCGCGAACACGACGTAAAAGGGGAGCGTATATGTTCCCAGGACGCACGACGCTGCCATGAGGTTGAGCCAAAGCTTACGGCGAGTGCGCAGCCACTCAGCAAAGGCCACGCAGCTGAGCATGGCGAACAGGAAGACAAGACCATAGCCCCGCGCTTCGAGCACCCGGTTCATGGCGAAGAAATTCACCGCGACAAGCCCGGCGCAAGCGAGTCCTTGCAGCAACCATCCGCGTCTCGCCGCGTAAGCAACCAGGAGCCCAAGCGAAGCGACCACGGAAACAAAGGAAACCAGCCGGGCCCGAAGTGGGTGCGTTGAATCCGCGCCCGGAATTAGGGAACTAACGACATTAAAGAAAACGTGATTCCTGGCGAGGCTGTAGGTGCTGACCGCAGGCACGAATCCTCGTGAGGTATACTTCACGATGCTCATAATCTCATCCTCTTGAAGCGAGGAAGTGGCCTTGAAATGCCATATTGGCCAGGCACGATAGATAGTGATAGAAACGATCGCTGCGGCGCAGATCAGAACGGCGATCCGCCAGATTCTCTCCGGTTTCCCGCTCCGACCCGCCACCCATCGCCATCCGCGGTCCAGTCTCGGAATGAGAAAATCCAGCGCCGCTCGGGACTCTCGCCTCAGCGCCAGAAACGTCCACACACCCGCTAGAAAGGCAGCCAGCCAGAGAGGTGTTCTTAGCCAGCCTCCGACTTGCCGCGCCATCACCAACAGAGCAAGAAAACAAACCAGTCGTACGAAAAACCAAGAGCCGGCCTTTCTTAAGCCCCTGATACTCCACGTGAACAAAGAACGCTTCGATGCCAAGAGCATCAATCGCTTATTTGCTGCGCCCGCGGATGTCAAGTTGGGGAGACAACGCGTCTCGCGTGCAGTGTCCCGCATCTCCGCCGGACAGCAGCCTTAGATCTCCATCCGGATGCTTGAACCGCTTGGGCGACAACCGAAGACTGAGCGCGCGAGCGCTCCCCCGCTACTGCAAGCTTTGCTGCGAACTCAAAGGGATCGCTCGCGGACTCACCGGGCGCGAGACTTTCCACTTTCCGTCACCGACGCTTAGCACTTCGATCCGAACGGGGGCCAGGCCCGCATCATAGAACCCAAGCTGTTTGGCAACCGGTTCCGTGACGTCGAGAGTCCGCCCCTCCACGAAAGGGCCGCGATCGTTCAACCGGATGATGGTGGATCGGCCGTTCCTCAAGTTGGTCACACGAACGCGGCATGGCAACGGCAATGTCTTATGCGCTCCGCTACGGCTCCACGGCCAGAGGTCCTCTCCCAAGGCGGTGGGCCCGGGAACAAACATCCACCCTTCCCGATAGTGCGAAGCCACCCCCTCCTCGACATATCCCGGCGC